>JBOFLW010000205.1:0-1402 GCA_051658065.1 Cetobacterium sp. | reverse complement strand
AAAAAAAGTATTTGCTAGACAATTATAGCAATATAAGGTACAATAAGTATATATAAAAGGTTACTTTCTACCATAAGAGAAAGGTTAAATAAGCGGTTCTTTCCACCACAAGAGAAAGGTTGAAAAGGGAGTTTATGCTTCCTTTTCTAATATAAGTGGGCTGAAGTTTGGATATAATAAAAAAGGTAAAGTATAAATTTATATAGTAATAAAGGTCCTTAGCGACAAGATTAGAGAGTAGAAGCCTTTATACGGCAGAGGTAGTAACATGAAATGTATAAAATTAACAAGCAGGAAAGGCACCCTGCACGCTCTAGAAATAGAGTAACCAGATATGATGGATACGCCGCCCATCTAATTTTATATAGATTATGTTATAAATGTAGAAGAGGTAGCTTCTGGTGATTACCAAAAATATTATAATGAGATGTATGGAAATAGATGGATATACTGAGCTGAAAAGAGATTTTCAGCTCTTTTTGTTGTAATAATAAAGAGATTAAGCTTTGAAATTTAGAAAAAGTAAGTATACAATAGATATAATATATGATATAATTTTTTAATATTTATTTATGAAAGGAGAAAATTAATATGAAATTAAATTCCAAAAATAAAAATTTAGCTTTTATTATTTCTTCAAATAAGGTAGATTTATTTTTAGAAAATAGTAAAAATAATGGATTGAAAAAATCTCTTAATAGAATTGAAAATCGTTTAAAAATGATTAAATCAAAAAAAGCAAAATAATAAGGATGTAAATATTGAAATGTATGGATCAGATCTTGAATTTAGATTTAAACTTTTAAAAGAATCTAATTATAATATAACCAAAAATTTTCAGTGTGGAAATTTATATATTGATAATTTTTTAAAGAATGAAGCATTAAAAAATCAGGAAAGTAAAACATATTTAATAATAAATCAAAAAAAGCAAAAATTTGAGGATAAAAATTATAAAAAACTATTGGGCTTTTTTACATTAGCTTGTTCAGCTATTAAATATTCACCTGATGAAGGCAGAACTACAAATAATTTTTCTGCAATTGAATTAAAATATTTTGCATTAGATAAAAGTTTTCAAGGATTACAATATGATTCTGGATTTAATGATCCTGATGATTTGTTTAATTTTAGTGATGTAGTTTTTGGAGAAATATTAAAAAAATGTCAATATATAAAAGAAAATATATTAGGGGCTAGATATCTTATTTTATACTCAGTTCCAAATAGTGTAAATTTTTATAAACGACAGTTTTTAGAAAATTTTAATGAGTATATGGAAAAAAATCAAAATATGGAAATAACAGATTGTATACCAATGTTTATATCATTGGATACTTAGCAATAAGATTAAAGAGGTTTTTAAGAATGGGTTATCCATTCTTTTTTTTATTGTAAAAGA
>JBOFLW010000204.1:0-11012 GCA_051658065.1 Cetobacterium sp. | reverse complement strand
CATCTGTTTTTGAAGTTTCCAACTCATTCATCATAACTCCATCCCTCAAAACAATAACTCTATCTGAAACTTCCATTATTTCATCTAATCTATGAGTTATAAAAACTATTGCAATTCCTTCACTTGCTAATCTTTTCATTGTTTTTAATAATATTTGTGCTTCTTGCTCTGTCAATACCGCTGTTGGCTCATCTAGAACTAATAATTTTGTGTTTGAACGTTCTATTTCTCTTGCAATCTCTGTAAATTGCATATGAGCAACTGACATCTCTTCTACTTTTGTATTAACATCTAAATCTATTCCTAAGTGTGATATTGCTATCTCCGCTCTTTTTTTATTTTCTTCTGAATTCAATTTACTAATTCTTTCTCCAAATATCTCTTTTAAACATGATTTTTGTAGACTTTCTCTGTTTAAAACTATATTTTCTGAAGCCTTAAATCCTGAAATTAGAGAAAATTCTTGATGAACCATTCCTATTCCCGCATTTAAAGCATCAAAAGAACTTTTGAAATTTACTTTCTCACCATTAAAAAACATATCTCCATTATATCCACCTGTCTCTGAAATTACTGACATTCCAAATATAATTTTCATAAGTGTTGATTTTCCAGCACCATTTTCTCCAACTAATCCTACTATCTCTCCTTCGTTGATTGTAAGATTTATATCTTTTAAAACTATATTTTCTCCAAAATTTTTAGAGACATTCGACATTCTTAAAAGTTCTTTTCCCATCTATACCATCCTCTCCCTTTAGCAATTTTAAAAATTTAGCCACTAGACATAAATTCTAGTGGCCAATAGTTTCAATTTATTTTATTGAAAAATATTTTTCTGGAACTTCTAAATCAGTCATTTTTAAGTATCCTTTTCCTAGTACATACGTATCTTGATAAATCAAATAGAAGTTTTCTCTTTCAACTCCTTTAACATCAACATAATTACTTCCATTCCATTGTGCTCCTGGAGTATTTTTTGCTAAAGCTACTTTTAATGCATCAAAACTATGAATTTCAGCTTTTCCAGCTAAAACTTCCTTTGCTAAATCAACTAAAGATAGAGTAACTGAGAAATTATATGAATAAGCCCAAGTTCCCATTCTTCCAGATGCACCTTTATCTACTACTGTTTTTTCTACTTTTTGTAAAATTTTTGGCCAAGTCCCTTTTTCATCTTCAGTAAATTGAATTCCTAAAGCTCCTGGATAACCCATTGTAGGTGATGGCAAATCAGCTTCTACAAAATATCCACCTAATTCTGCTACTCTTTTTAATAAAGGCTCAGTGTGTGCATCATTAGTTGCAAAGAATGCAGTTTTAGCTCCATATTTTTTTATCCAATTTGGAACTTGCTCTAATATATATTGTTGTGCTCCAGCTACACCCACATCACTAACAGGGTCTGGAGCTGTCATCTCTATAAATTCTAAACCTAAATCCTCTGCTGCTGCTTTCATAATATTTCTTCTTTTTGATAATAACTCATAACTCATATGTCTAGGAAAAGAAATATGCATAAACTTATCTGCTCCCATCTCTTTAGCAGCTTTTACAATTAAGTATCCTCTTGCTATATTATCTGGATTAACAACTAAATCTGAAACTTCTCCAATCATTTCTGGATCTTCGTGAGGAGAGTTTGCTATTAACAATATATCCTCTCTTTTTTCTCTAATTCTTCTAAACGCTTCTACCGTTCCTGGAATAGCTTCAGCTACAACTATCGCCTTCATTTTAGGATCATCTGCTAAACTCACCATTTGAGATATTGTAGTTTCCATTTCTTGCATAAAATTATCTGGATATGTTACATGAATAATCTCTCCACCTTTATCTCCTGCACCGTATAATTTTATTGCTTCTTCTGCACCTCTCAATCCATCTTCAGATTGTGATACTGTTCCTGTGATTACACCAATATGGTAATCATTTTGTCCAAAACTAACGCATGAAACTAAAAAACTAACTAGTAATAAAAGTAATTTTCTCATATTTCCCCTCCTGATATTTTTTATTTTTTTGTTTCGAATAATATATTTCATAATCAATAATTTTAAAAATATATTTTTGTTATAGGTATATTAATTCTGTATATAGTTAGTATTAATATAGATTTTAAATTTTGAAACGTACTATTTTTTTGTAACTTTATATCTATAAAAAAAACAACAAAATAAAAAAAACTGCAAGCTTGCAGTTTTTTAGTACACTCTATTTTGCTAAATCGTATATTGCTTGAACATATATCTTCAACCAAATATCCAATTTTTCGATTTCTAAATACTCATTTTTTTGATGCATATTATCCTCTTGGTCTTTTAATAAAGCACCAAATGCTACACCATTTTTTACTGCTCTAGCATATGTTCCACCACCTATAGATATTGGTTCTGCTTCAGAATCACCAGTAATATCTTTATAAATATTCATCAATGTTTGAACTAAGAAACTATCTTTAGGAACATATAATGGATTTTTTTCTGATCTTACTGAAATTTTTAAATTCATTTCATCTGTTCTTTTTTGAACCTCATCTATTACCTGTTCTTTTGTAAAAGTAACTGGATATCTTATATCTAATCCGAACATTAAATTCTTATCTTTACATTCTATTTTCCCAATATTTAATGTCAAATCACCAGATGGTTCATCATTAAAATCAACTCCTAATGATTTTCCAGAATATTCCATTTTTACATATTTTCCAAAGAAATCTACAATATTTTTTAATTTTGAATCTTCAATTTTAATATTTTGTAAAAATGAGAAAAGAGCTGAAATTGCATTGTAACCTTTTGATGGACTTGCTCCATGAGAAGCTTTTCCAAGTGATACTAACTCTAACTTTCCATCTTTTTCTGCCATTAAAATATTATAATTTTTTTCAAAATTAAATTTATCTAAATTTTCAGAAATACTCTCTTTCATTGATAATGGTAATACTGCTACTGCTGAATCTGGAACTGAATTGAATGCTACTCCACCATTTATACTGAAATCTAAATTTTCAGCAAACTCTTCTGTTACCATTAGGTGTAAAATACCTTTTTCTGCATAAGTAACAGGGAAAGTTGAATCTGGAGTAAATGCCATTAAAGGCTGAGGCATATTCAATTTTCCAAAATAGTGATTCATACATCCCCAACCTGTTTCTTCATTCGCCCCAATTATAACTCTAACTTTTTTATTTAATTTTATTCCAGAATCTTTAATAGCTTTTAAAGCATATAGAGCTGCTATAGTTGGACCTTTATCATCTAAAACTCCTCTTCCATACATTTTTCCATCAACTATTCTTGCCTCGTAAGGTGGATAATCCCATCCTTTTCCTTCTGGAACAACATCTACGTGACCTAAAATAGCTATTATCTCTTCATCAGAACCTGTTCCAAAATCTATATGCCCAGCATAATTGTCAAAATTTTGAACCTCAAATCCTAACTCTTTCCCTAAATTTAACATATGTTGTAAAGCTTTTGCTGGTCCCTCTCCAAATGGCATTCCTTCAATTGGTGCTTCTTGAACACTTTTTATTCTAACTGAGTCACCTATTGATTTTATAACCTCATCTTTATATCCGAGTACTAATTCTTGTAAATTCAATCTCTCCACCTCTTAAGTTTTATTTTACTTCTATTAATGCTTCTCTATATTTTGTATAGAAATATCTTACATATTCATATTCAAATGGACTTCCTGTTCCATAATATCTGAAGTTTTTATTTGTTTTTCTTATATCGATAAGATTTAATGTACTCACTCCTGGGTGTGTTATATCTAATCCTATTGGTGAATCATATGGATTAACCTCATAAAGTGTCATAGCCCCTACAGCTTTTCCAGTTGTATCTCTTAAATTTGAAGGTCCAAATCCAGGTAAAACTAAATATGGTCCATTTCCTATACCATATTTTGCTAAAGTCAAACCAAAATCTTCATAATTCTTAGGTAAATCCAAAGATGTTGCAACATCAAATAAACCTAATACTCCTATCGTTGAATTTATTCCAAATCTAACCAATGTTATCGTTGCTTTCTTTCCTTCTAACTGAAGTATTGAGTTTAAAAAAGTATTTATCTCTTGTAAATTTGAGAAAAACTTTGAAACTCTTTTTTGGACAATTTTTGGTGTTAAATAATCATAAGTATTAACTGTTGGAATTAATACATATTTATCTAAATAGTAATTAAAGTAATATATTCTTCTATTCATTGGCTCTAGTGGGTCATAAACTTCTATAAATTTAGTACCATCAACATCTTTATACTCTAAAGTTTCATTATTCGATGTCTCTGGAGTATAACTCATCTCTTTTCCGTTTGAAAGTGCTAAAAAACTTTTTTTACTCAATTCAATTTTTTTATTTATTTTATGAGTTGATTGCTCTTGAGATATTTTTTTATTAGATTCAGATTCTATAGATGTACATCCTACAATAAATGTACAACTTATGCATAATAATATTTTTTTATAATTCAAAATTAAGCACCCCCGTCTCTAAGAAGTTTAACATCTTTTGAACATTAGTTTCATAAAACATATTTCCACAATGTCCACCTACTGGATATATTAATGAGTTATTTTTAAAAACATCCTTTATAAAAATCTTATCTTTTTCTGCTAAAATAAAATCATCTTCATTTGTTACAACTGCTATTTTATTTTGTTTTTTTAAATAAGTTTTAATTATTCTTAAATCACCATATTTTATCATGTCGTTAAACTTCAAATCTCCACCTAAAACTTTTAAATAGTAAGGATAAGCTAATTTATTTAAATAATCACTGAAATTAGCAAAATTTACTGCTTTAAAATATTGATACATACTGCTAAATTTTTGAGGAGTATTTTTTGAGTAAACATATGTTCCATTTATTTGATCTACTATATAATTTAAATCAACTGCTGTTAAATTAAATGCCAATCCTATAAGCCGTTGCATCTCTTTATCTGATAATTTTTCTTTTTCAAATATTGAATATATTCCCTCTTCTGTAATCTGCAAATCACTAGGAGAGATGTTTTTCTTTACTGCTTCCATAGCTTCATCTATTATGTTTACTATTTGACCTTTATTTTCAATATTTTTTACGAGCATATTATCTAAAGTAGTAGCTGAATCATATAAATTTACTGCTGGATTTACCATATAAACTCTTTTAAAATTAAAATCTTTTCCAACAGAATCTAAATATGATAATACAGCTGAATGAGTTGCTCCCATACTATATCCCATTAAATAGATATCACTCACTTCTAACTTTTCATCTTTTTTAACTTTATCTAGCATGTCACCCATAGCATTATATAAATCAAGCCCATCTTGAATTAAAACTCCTGGAACTCTACTATTTGAGGCATTTAAAATAAAATTAGAATTGAAAACCGAACTCACAGTTAAAACATGATAACCTGCATTATAAAATATTTTTTGAAAATTTTTAGTTCTTACCGAATTATGTGGTGATCCTGTTCCTGACAAAACATATATTAATGGTGCCTCACCTTTTTGTTTGCTTAAAGAAAATTTAAATCCTTTGTCGTACCACATATTTTCAGATATACTTTGGCTTTTTAGCATCTGTATTTGAAATTCTTTTACTGGGATTATTTCTGGAACTCCTTCAGTCATCATTTTAGAACTTCCTACAATTGTTGAAACATAAGGGTTTTTTAATGGAAAATCATACTCTGCAAAAATATTAACTGTTAAAAATAACATACATAACGATTTATAATATTTATTCACAAATTCCTCCTTTTATAAAATTTTCAGAACTCTAAACAATTTTTTTTAACTCTTCTAGTACTCCATTATCATTATTACTTTTAGCTATGAAATTAGATATCTTTTTTACCTCTTCATGGGCATTTTCCATTGCAAAGCTATACTTTCCTTTTTTTAACATTTCATAATCATTTAAATAATCACCAAATATCATTGTTTCTTCATAACCTACTCCTAAAGTCTTCTGTAACGCTTCTAAAGCGATACCTTTATTCGACTCTAAATGGCTCACATCTAACCATATATCTCCTGAAACAACTATCTGACAGTCTATTTCTTCATTTATATGAGGATATACATTTTTTTCTGTTCCAGTTAAATCACAATAAGCTATTTTTATAATTTCATCATGTTTTACATCTAGTAAATCTTTTACAACTTCTCTTTTTTCATAATATTTTTCAACTTCTTTTTTAAAATCAGAATTTTCCGATTCAATGTAAGCTGCTTTTTTACCACATAATACAATATTCGTCGTCGGTATCCTTCTTCCTATTTCAACATACTTTTTTATTGTAGAGTCAGAAAGAGTTCTAGAGTATATTTCCTCTTCATTTTCTATTACATAACTTCCATTTTCTGCTATAAATATTATTTTATCTTTAATTTTATCAAAATTTTTTCTCAAATTTTGATACTGACGTCCACTAGCTACAACAAACTTTATACCTTTCCTCTCCATCTTAGAATGGATTTCCCAAAATTCATCTGAAAACTCTTTTTTATCATTTAAAAATGTACCATCCATATCTGTAACTACCAATTTTACCATTATAATTCCCCCCATATTTTTTTATTTTTTATTCAATTCTTTTCTAACATTATAAAGTATTATTCCTGTTGCCATTGCAACATTTAAAGATTCTGCACTTCCATATATTGGTATTATCACTTTTTCATCACTTTTTCTTATGATTTCTTGTGAAACTCCATCCCCTTCATTTCCAAATATAAAAGCATTTTTAGAGTCTAGTTTCATATCTGTATATTCAATTGAATCATTTTCTAAAGCTGTTACAATTATTTTATAATTTTTATCCTTTAAAATTTGAACTATTTCTGACTCCTCAACATAATATATATTTAAACTTAGAATTGATCCCATACTACTTCTAACTGTTTTATCATTATAGCAGTCTACACTTCCTTTAGTTAAAATAATGTCTTTAAAGCCAGCTGCATCCGCTACTCTAAGTATTGTTCCTAAATTTCCTGGGTCAGAAACTTTATTTAAAACAACTATATTTTCATCTAACGTATCTAATTTTTTTACTTTAGATTTATAAACAATAATTACACCTTGTGAATTTTCTTGTGAACTCAATTCCTTAAATAATTTTTCTGAAAGTATTATTTTTCTACAGCTATGTTTAGCACTCATATTTATAATCTCTTCTGAAATTCCCTCTCTAAATAGAATCATTTTAGGTTCATCCTCAAACTCTAAAAATTTTCTTCCTTCTGCTAAAAAAAGTTCTTCTAAATCTCTATATTTTTTACTTTTTAATTTTTTTAATCCTTTATAAACTTCATTATCTTTACTTAATATTATATCCATAGTTTCATCTCCTAAATAACATCTCTTTTATATTGATTATACCTTAATTTTAATCTATTTTCTAGAAAAAATAATCTCTAATCCACAATTAGCCTTGACTATAACTAAAAAATATAATACAATTTTTATTGATTATTAGATTTGTATATATTTAAGGAGGTTGAAATGAAAAAAATAATAACTTTATTATCATTAGTTTTTCTAATGCTTTCATGTGGAAAAGAAAAACAAAATAATGATAAAATTCTTTATTTTTATGGTTGGGCTGATTATATTCCCGCAAAAATTTATCAAGATTTTGAAAAAGAAACTGGTATTAAAGTAGTAGAAGATATTTATTCATCAAACGAAGAGATGTTTGCTAAAATTAAAGCTGGTGGAACTGGATACGATATCCTAACTCCTTCAACAGATTATGCCGAAATTTTAATGAATGATGGAATGATTGAAAAATTAGATAAAACTAAATTACCATCATTAAAAAATATAGACCCTCTTGTATTCAAAAAATTACAATATTTTGATGCTAATAATGAGTATGCTTTTCCTTTTGCAATGGGGGCTACAGTTATAGCTATAAATACTAAATATGTTACTGATTCTCCAAAAGATTTCTCAGTTTACAGTAATCCTGCTTACAAAGGAAAAATGACACTTCTTGACGATATGAGAGAGGTTATGACATCTGCTCTTGGTTCTTTAGGATATTCTCAAACAACAGAAGATGAAACAGCTATTGCTGCTGCTGCTAATTTAGTTAAAGAGTGGAAGAAAAACATTGCTAAATTCGATTCTGAATCTTTCGGAAAAGGATTTGCTAATGAAGATTTCTGGGTTGTTCATTGCTATCCTGATAACGTTTTAAACGAGCTAACTGAAGAGCAATTAAAAACTACAAAATTTATAATTCCTGAAAAAGGCGGAACTGCTTATATCGATTCGTTTGTTATACCTAAAACAGCTCGTAATAAAGAGGGTGCTTATAAATTCTTAAACTTTATACAAAGACCTGAAAACTATAAATTAATTGCTGAACATTTAAGAATTCCTTCTATAAACGTTCCTGCAAGAGATTTAATTGTTGAAAAACCTCTTTATACTATTGAAGATTTATCTAATACTGAAATTTTAAGAGATATTAAAAATACTCTTGATATACAAAATAAATATTGGCAACAAATTCTTGTTGATTAATTTCAAATAGTCTAGCTTAATTTTAAGCTAGGCTTTTTTTTATTTCTTGTAAGGCTCTGATTTATAGTGTATAATTTTAAAAAAGACTAAGTTTTAGGAGGCACCCTATGAATTTTAACATTAGAAGAAATGATCTAGTCGACATTTTCTCTGAATTTATTAACATTTTAAAAGATAATCCAATCAAACCTATTATTTCAGGTTTAAAAATTGAATCAAACAACGGTCAGGTAACTTTCACTGGAACTAATTTAGATATTAACTATATAAAGACTCTTTCTACTGAAACAGTTGAAAATGGTGTTGTTATTTTCAAACCAAATTTAGCTCTTGAGTATATCAAGCTTTTAGATGATGAATTTATTACTCTTTCATCTAAAAATGATATATTATCTATCCATTTAGCTGAATTTACTTTACTTTATAATGATGGTTTTCCTGAAAATTTAAAACTACCTGTTATTGATGAAATTACAAAAATATCACCACAAGAACTTTATAAAGGATTTGAAAAGACAAAATTTTCTGTAGCTCCTTCTACTGAAAATTTAGCTATAAACTGCATTAGAACTCTTTTCAGAAAAGATCGTATATCATTTGTTTCTACAGACTCATATAGATTAACGTATCTTAAAACTGATAATAGTGCTTTTATTGAAAAAGATTTTTCTATACCTTTAGAAACTATTAGTATTTTATGTAAATTAATTAAAGATTTAAATTGTGAAATTACAATTGGATCTAGTGGAGAAAATCTAATATTTTTATGGGAAAACTCTTATTTCTTAACTAAAATTATAAATTTACCATTCCCTAATTTTGATGCTATACTTTGTGGAAACAACTTTAGCAAAGAGATGGAATTTAACTACACTGATTTTAAGAGTTCTCTTAGAAAAGTTTTAACTGTTGCTAGAACAAGTAGTGAAGCTAAAAATGGTGCTATTTTAGAATTTAAAGGTAAAAAACTTTCTATTTCAGCTTCTTCTGGTAAAGCTAAAATAAATCAAAAAGTTGATATGATAAAAATTGGAGATGATTTTAAGTGTTCTCTAAATATTAAGTTCTTATCTGAATTTATTGAAAACGTAAATAAAAATGTTTTTATTAAGGGAAATTCATCTTCTGCTATGTTTGAAATTACTGAAAAAGATAATAACTCTTACAAATATATTTTAATGCCTCTGGCTTTAAGAGACTAAAAAATTAGAAGTTAGGTGGTTATATGATAAAAATTTATAAAAGTCATAATGATATTCTTGAAAAAAAACTTTTTTCTATTTCAGAAACTTTAGAAATAGAAAAATTAAAAGAAACAAACACTTGGATACACCTTTCTAATCCCACAGAAGAAGAGATAAAGGTTGTTACCAACAGTTTTGAGATTCCTGAAGAGCATATTAGAGCAGCCCTAGATGAAGAGGAAAAGGCACGTTTAGAAATTGATGATGACCTTATTCTAGTTATCATAGACGTTCCTATTCATGATGAAAACAATCGTTGCTCTTTTACAACTGTTCCTCTAGGAATTATTTTACTAAATGACCATATAATAACAGTTTCAACTGCTAAATTAGCTCTTATTGAAGAGTTTGTTCAAGGCAAAATTAAAAGTTTCTTTACATTTAAAAAAACAAGATTTATTTTGCAAATGCTATTTAGAAACTCAACTTATTTTTTACTTTATCTAAAACAAATTGGAAGAATTAGTGATAATATTGAAAGACAATTAAAAACAAATTTAAAAAATCAAGAACTTATGTTACTTCTTGAATTAGAAAAAAGTTTAGTTTATTTTACAACATCTTTAAAATCAAATGAAGCTGTTTTAGAAAGAATGATGAGAACTGAAATTGTAAAACGATATCCTGATGATTTAGAACTGCTTGAAGATGTTATTATTGAAACAAAGCAGGCTATCGAGATGGCAAATATATATTCAAGTATTTTGAGTAGTACTAGAGATGCTTTTTCAACGGTTATGTCAAATAACTTAAATATTGTTATGAAAAAGTTAACTTCAATAACTATTGTTTTTGCTATTCCAACAGTTGTTTCTGGACTTTGGGGAATGAATGTTGGTGGAGTTCCATTTGCTGGAGATTCTTATGGATTTTTATGGGTTGTTTTAGTTGCTATTGCATGTGGTATTTTACTTACTTGGATTTTATTTAAAAAAGAACTATTTTAAAGAAGAAGACCGAGAATTTTCTCGGTCTTCACTAATGAATATTAGTTCATTTTATCTACTAAAGATTTTCCAGCTTTGAATTTTACAGTTTTCTTAGCTTCTATTTTGATTTCTTCTCCAGTTTTTGGATTTCTTCCGATTCTTTCTGGTCTTTCAACAACTTCGAATTTTCCCCATCCGATGAAGTTAAGTTCTTCTCCAGCTTGTAAAGTCTCCTCTATTGTAACTAGAAATAAATCTAATTTTCTCTCTGCTTCTGCTTTTGAAGTGAATACAC
>JBOFLW010000203.1:0-1336 GCA_051658065.1 Cetobacterium sp. | reverse complement strand
TAAAATTATTTTGTATAACTAAATATAAATTAAAAGGACTCATTATGAAAAGATTTGTATATAAAGAAGACAAAATAGATTATGAAAATATAAAAAAAATATTAAATGAAGATGGAATAATTATTTATCCAACAGATACCGTTTATGGAGTTGGAGCAAAAATAGATTCTTTAAAAGGGTTAAAAAAAATTTATGAAGCAAAAGAAAGAGCTTTTAGTTCACCTTTAATAGCATTATTAAGTAAAGTTGAATATTTAGAAAAAATATCAATCTTAGATGAAAAAAATAGAGAAATTGTAGATAAATTAGCAAATGAATTTTGGCCAGGGGCATTAACAATTATTTTAAATAAAAAAGCAAATGTTCCAGATATTATGGTTTCTAGTGGTCAAACTATTGGGATTCGAATTCCAGCCTTAAAGCTAGCTCAAGATATAATAGAAAGTGTAGGAGGAGTTATTGCGACAACAAGTGCTAATATATCAGGAGAAAAAACTCCTAAAAGTTATGAAGAATTAGATTTAAATTTTAAAAATCGAGCAGATATAGTAATTGATGGTGGAGAATCAACGTTGGGAATTGAGTCAACAATATTAGATTTAACAAAAAATACTCCTGTAATTATAAGAGAAGGAGCTATAAAAAAAATAGATATAGAAAGAATTATAGGAAAATTATAAAATTTTGGAGGAAATAATGAAAGCACAAAAATTAAATGCAAATAATATGAATCCCATGCAAATGAATTCAATGTCATCAATGATGGGTATGATGAATTCAATTCAAAAAATAGGTAAAGGAAAAAGAAAGTATTCTGTTAGTTTAGATAAAGGGACAAAAAAGTTTTTATCTAAATTTTTAGAAGAGATAAAAAAGCAATTTGCTGATAACAATGGAATGCAAAATGTTGTACAATTTTTAGATTATGTAAAAAGTGTGGCGGATTCTAGTGATAGAATGGAATTAAAACTTTCTTATGAAGAGCAAGAATTTTTAATAAAGATGATATCAGATGCAGTGAGAGGAATGGAATCTGTAAAGTTTAAATGGTATCAAATTATAAAAAAATCAATGACAAAAGTTATGGCTAAACAATATAGAGAGTTATTAACACAATTAAAGAAATAGCATTAAACTTAATGAAGAACTGAAGACAATATTTTAGTTTTGGTTCTTCATTAATTAATTTTAGTATTTTTATAAAAAAAAGTTGACATTTTAAATATATTAGGGTATAATTATAAATGTCTAAAGGAACGCCGCTTTAGCTCACCTGGTAGAGCAACTGACTTGTAATCAGTAGGTAATTGGTTCGACTCCGATAAGCGGCACCATA
>JBOFLW010000202.1:0-3837 GCA_051658065.1 Cetobacterium sp. | reverse complement strand
TAAAGCTCCTAACATTTTAACAGTTGAATTTAAAAAAATACCATTTCCTAGTATAACTATAGCAGTATAAATAAGGAATATAACTCCAATTACTATATGATAAAACCATTGCTCTTTTAAAGATTGTCTTATTTTAATAGTTAATTCTTTATACATTATTTCTCACCGCCATTTTGTATTTATACTGCTATTATACTATCTTAAATTTTATTTTCCTTCTAAATCAAACCCTTCTGTGAAATTAAAATATAACAACTGCATCATCTGTCACTACATACTGCTGCCCATTTTTTATCTCTTTTATTATATTTAATTTTTGTTTAATTGGAAGTTTTGAACTAAATATTTTTTCATGATTTTCCAACTCTTCCTCAGTTACGATTTTTAAATTTTCTAATATTTCATAACTATCTTTTATAACTTCATACCCTTCTAAAATTAAATCTTCTTTTGTTATTATCAAATTATATTTTTCTAAAGTTTTAAAATTTTCACCTTCGTATATATAATAATCATATCCTTCTGGTTTAATCATACCATCTTTAACCACCGCTACTTTTTGATTCATTTGAGAATAATAACATTCTATTGTTTTTATTATTGTATTGACTCCTCTATTTTTTTCACAGATAACAATACTATTTTTATTTTCTTTAAATACTGCTTTTAAAACTCTTTTCTGTAAAGAATTATATTCTAATTCTCCAATTAGATGATTTTTTATCTCTTTAAAAATTTTTCCAGGTTCAAGAGATAACGTTTTAAACTCTTCAGCTTTGATTAGAGATATATAAACATTAAAATTCTCATCTTTTTCTATTATTTTTTCTATTTTAACTTCAAACTTATAATTATAATATTCATTTAATTTTTTTAGCAATATTTTAGTTTGTCCATCTAAAAATCCAACACTATTTTTCCCAATATTTATAGAAACATCATCATTCATGAAACTTATATTTAATTTTTCATCTTTAACATTTCTTCTTGTATAAAATACAGATTTAATTGGATACTTTAAATCATATAAAGCTTTGAATTCATTATAATTATTTTTTATCTGTTTTGATGGCTTTATATCCTCTATAAAAATTTTATATTGGTATTTATCTTTATATGTTTCCATTTTTAATTTAAATGCTACATCTAGCTCTTCATTATTTAAAATTGAGTTTTCCATATCTTCACTATTAAACCAAACACAGTTTTTTATCTCAACTCCATCTTTTATTAAATTCATCATAAGATGATTTTTTTCTTTTCCAATAGCTCTAAAATTTGAATATTTACAATTTTTTATTGAAAATAGAGGTGACGCATTTCCAAATCCATAAGGCTCTAGTTGAGATAATTTATCCATTAAATCAAACGATATTTTTATCATAGATAGCTCACAATCTATTTTAACTGGCTTTTTTGTATCTTCATTACTTAGTACTTCTTCTGCATAACAATTAATTCTTTCTGAAAATTCATCTATATTTTCTATTGGAATAGAAAATCCTGCAGCACCTGCATGACCACCATACTTTAGAAACAACTCTTTCATTGAATTTAATGCTTCTATCATATTGAAGGCTTCAATACTTCTACAAGATGCTGTTGCAATTCCCTCTTTCGGTTTAATCTCCATTATTATAGATGGTTTATAATACCTATCTAAAACCTTAGATGCCACTATACCAATTACTCCATGGTGGAAATTTTCCTCTGCAATAACAATCACATTTTTTTCATCTAATTTATACTCTTCTATTTTTTGAAGAGCTTTCGATAATATATCTTCTTGAATCTCTTTTCTTTTACTATTTTTATTAATCAAATCAAATATTAGATTATCACAAACTATGTGACAATCACTTACAAATAACTCAACTGCCATTTTAGCATCCTCTAACCTCCCAGCAGCATTGAAAATTGGAGCTATTATAAATCCTACATCATATGTATCAAACTTTTTATTTATTGGATTTTCATATAGTTTTTTCATAAGCATATTTAATCCTTTCCATTTACTGCTTTTTAAAAGTTCTAAACCTCTTTTTACTAAAAGTCTATTCTCTCCTTTCAAAGGAACAATATCTGCTATAGTACCAATAGCAACTATATCTAAGTATTTATATATATCATTTTTTTTATCTAATTTCTTATATAAAGCAAGTAACACCATAAAAGCTGTTCCTACTCCTGCAAAATATTTATAAGGATTTTTATTATCTTCTCTTTTAGGATTTATAATAGCATATGCAGATGGTAAAATATTATTTATTTCATGATGATCTGTTATTATCATATCCATACCTAATTCATTACAATAATCCACTTCTGAATTAGAAGATATTCCACAATCAACTGTTATTATTAAATTTCCACCTTCACCACTTATTTGCTTTAATGCTTCTTTATTTAATCCATATCCCTCATCTCTAAGAGGAATATAGTACTTAACGTTCACTCCAATCTCTTTCAAAGCTAAATAACATAAAGAAGTTGAAGTTATTCCATCTACATCATAATCACCATATATCCAAACACTTTCATTATTCATTCTAGCTTCTAGTATTCTTTCTACAGCTTTATCTACATCAGAAAATTGGCTTGGATTCATTAAATTTTCTAATGTTCCATTTAAAAATAAATCTATTTCTTCTTCGCTTTCAATTCCTCTATTATAAAGTATTTGTTCTATATCGCTATCTATGTATATATCTTTTTTTACTAATTTTTCTTTTTTAAATAACCATTTTGTATTTCTCAATTTATTCACATCCTTAACTCTTTATTTTAATTATATATAGCACTATAAAATGCATATGTATAAACTATTTCTTCTAATTCTTGTTGAAGCTTTTCGTCTGAAATAGTTTCAATTTTTAAATCACCATTTATTTCAAAATTCAACATTTTTAATGTTTTTTCTCCATATATATACTCTACTAAAGTTTTTAAAATCATACTATTATGTTTTTTATAAATTAACCTCAGCTTTTCAACTCCTTTATTTATATTTTTTTGAGGATTATAAAAATCTTCTTCTTTTTCTTTTACTTCCTCTTTATTTATTCCCATTAATCCTATCTTATCATACTGAGTACTTTTCTTATCAAATCCGCTTTCAACATAAATAACTGTATATATAAGCGACTCTGGTAATAAATTATTTTTCAATGCTTTATCTACTTCATTTTTATAATATTTTGGATATATATAGTACAATAAATTTTTATAACTATAAAAATCTTTTTTAAATTCACTAGCTTTTTTAAAAGCCTCTTTATAAAATTCAGCTTCTATAAAACTATCTATTATTATCTTTTTATCTTCAATTGTATCTGGATTTAAATTAAGATTAGTGCTTTGAACAGCTAACTCTAAGAGTTCTGAATTTTTAAATTCACCTATCTGTTTTAAAGCTTTTTCTAATACTTTTTCTTTATATTTTTTTTCTAATCCATACTCTTTTAATGAATAAAAATAATTTCTCACTACATAGTTACTAGCAAAAAATACATTATAATTTGCTAATTCCCAGGGATCTTTTTCTTTTTTCATTAAGTTATTATAAACAATGTAATATAATCCCATTTTATGATTTTGAGGATACATCATTTTAAATTCATTATAACTTTCTATAAATTTTTTTTTATTTTTTAATTTGATATAAATTTCTAACATCAAGCTTTTTATTCCTTGATTTTTTACAACTGTTTTTTCAATTGTATCCTTGGCACTTTTATAGTTTTCTAATTTATAATGAATTCTAGCAATTCTAAAAAGTGCTCTATCTTTGACCCTTAAATCTTTTATTTTTTCATAATTATATATAGCTTTTGAGAA
>JBOFLW010000201.1:0-14162 GCA_051658065.1 Cetobacterium sp. | reverse complement strand
TTCAAGGTTTTGATCTTTTTCTATAGATACATTGATATTATTTATAACGACTTTCATTTTCACCTCTTTTTAAATAAAAAAGCTCCGAACTGTATTCTTCAAAAGAATTGTATTCGAAGCTTTTGTAATTAAGTATACTATTTTTGTTCTTATTTTTTCTTTGCTGCTACTTTTTCCTCTAAAGACTTACCAACTCTAAACTTAACAACTTTTTTCTTTTTTAGTTTCATTGTGTCGCCTGTTTGTGGATTTCTTACATTTCTGGCTGCTCTAGTAACTACTTCAAATTTTCCCCAACCAATGAATGATACTGGTTCACCCTCTACTAGTTTTCCTTCAACTAAATCTAAAAATAACTTAACTGCTTTCTCTGCATCTTTTTTACTGTATTCTCCAGTTTTTGCAAATAATTCGATAAACTCTTTTTTAGTCATTGTTATCCTCCTTGAACATTATAAACTATAATAAACAAGAAACCAGAAAATGAAAACCCTTTATTTATGGTGTCTTTAAACCGATTATACTCACTAAACCTTCAAATGTCAATACTTTATAGTATTATTTTTGTTTTTTTTATTTTATGATACCTTTTTCTTTATATTTTGCGATTTCATGTAGCATATAATCATTATATAACTTAGGTGTATATTTCATTATTGGTTCAACTCTTTTTAATACTGTTTCTAAAGGAACATTAAATTTTTTCCAAGTGTGACCATCAGATGTTAAGTTTTGCATAAATCCTTGATATCTGTCACAAACATTTGCAAATTTAGCTTCATTAGTTTCACAGTTTTCAAACTCTATCCACAGAGTTAGGAAATATTCTCTTTGATCTTCTGGTAGGAGAGAGAAAACTTTTTTTGCTGCTTTTAGCTCTTCCTCTGCTTTATCAGGTCTTTGAGCACCAAAAGCTGGTGTATCTCCTGCATAAATTTCAACTAAATCATGAATTAAAATCATTTTTAATGTTTTTTCTAAATCTAATTCACCCTCAAAATACTCTCTTATTGTAAGTGCAACAAGTGCCATATGCCAGCTATGCTCAGCATCATTTTCCTCTCTTTTACCTTCAATAATTAAAGATTGTCTAAAAACATCCTTTACTTTATCAATCTCAAATAAAAATTCCATCTGTTTTCTAATTCTTTCCATTTAAATCAGCCCCCACTTCTTTTTGTTTCGTTTTTATTTTCTATAACGGTTTTTTTGCTCTTCTATATTTTTTGTTCTTGCGTTTATTTTCTTATTATACTTCTTTTTAGGTAATTCAAGAGTTGATTCTACATTTTGAACATATTCAATCTCTTTTTCTGTCATAGAGAATCCTATATGACTTTCAATTTCATTAAACATTTGTTCATTTCTATCTGTAACAAATAAATAAGAATCACCTTTTTCACCAGCTCTACCAGTTCTACCAATTCTGTGAATATAGCTTTCTACTTCCTCAGTCATATCATAGTTAAAGATATGTGTAACTCCTGTTATATCTACTCCTCTAGCAGCTACATCTGTAGCAACTAAGAATTGGAATTCTACATCTTTAAACGATTTCATTATTTTTTCTCTTTTAGCTTGAGGAATATCACTATGAAGTTTTTGACAAGAATATCCTTTTAATGATAACTCTTGCTCTAAGTTATCAACTCTAGCTTTTGTTCTACAGAATATTATACCCATAAAAGGGTTTGTTTCATTTAATAAAATAGCAAGTGTATCAACTTTTCTTCTATCTGTAGTTTTTATAAAGTATTGGTTGATATTTAAAAGTTTATTTTCTTTATTTTCTATAACTATATTAATCGGTTCTTTTGTAATTCTATAAGCCATTTTTTTAACAGTTGAATCTATTGTAGCTGAGAAACAAAGAGTTTGTCTTTTTCTATTAGAAACTTCAACGATTTTATCCATCTCATTTCTGAATCCCATTAATAACATTTGATCTACTTCATCAAGTATTAATGTTTTTAGCTTAGATAAATCAATTGCCTTTCTTTCAATTAGGTCAACAATTCTTCCAGGAGTACCAATTACAATATCAGCACCTTTATTTAGATTTTCAATTTGTCCAGCAATCTCTCTTCCACCGTAAGCAAGTAAAACTTTTCTATTATCTGAATTTATTTTTTCACACTCTTCAGCAATTTGAATCGCAAGTTCTCTTGTTGGAACAAGAATTAAACCTTGTGGCTCTTTTGTACTTCTAGTTATCTTTTGAAGTAATGGAATTAAGAAAGCAAAAGTTTTTCCACTTCCTGTTGAAGCTTGTCCTATTACATCTTTACCATTTATTATAGCTGGTATAGCTTCTATTTGAATTTCTGTTGGTTGCTTGATTCCTTTTTTACTTAAAAGGTTTATTATATTCTTATTAACTTTCAAATCATTAAAATTAGTCACATATTCTCCTCTAAAACAATATTATATCAATTCCTTATTATACCATTTATCTCTAAAAAAAGAAATATATCTTTGACTTTTGTAAAAAATCTGTTAAAATATATTTATTTATTTTTTTTATATTTAGGAGGATTTATAATGCAAGATTGTCTAAGTGGACAAAAATATATACTAGTTTTTGGAGCTTCTGTTGTTGATATGTTTGGTTTTTGCAAATCACCATATAAAGCGTGTGACTCTATTCCTGGAAAAATAAAGATATCTTTCGGTGGAGTATCAAGAAACATTGCAGAAAATATGGCTAGAGTTGGTGTTAAAACTAAATTCATATCTATTGTAGGAGACGACGAGATAGGACGTTCTATGTTAACACACTCTTTAAAAATTGGATATGATATGAGAAACTCTTTAGTATTAGAGGGGCAAAGTACGCCTACATATATGGCAATTCTTGATCAAACTGGTGAAATGGTTTCAGCTGTTGCTGATTTAGAAAGCATCAGTGCTATGACTACTGAATTCATAGATTCAAAAGGACCTATGATAGAAAATGCAGCGTATACTTTCTTAGATGCTGATGATCCTACTAATTTAGAGTATCTTTTAACTAAATTCAGAGGGAAAACTAAATTCATACTTGACCCTATATCTTCTACGAAAGCTGATAAGGTTAAACATCTTATACAATATTTCCATACAATTAAACCTAACAGAGTTGAAGCAGAGGTTTTATCTGGAATGAAAATTAACAATAGAGAAGATTTAGAGAAAGTTGGAAATCATTTTCTTTCTTTAGGTATCAAAAATGTATTCATAAGTTTAGATGCTGATGGAATCTACTATACTAACGGAGTTGAAAGCGGAACATTAAAAGCTACTGGAGTTACAGTTAAAAATGTTACTGGAGCTGGAGATTCTTTTGTTGCTGGATTAGGATTTGGTTATATTAACAATCTTTCTATTAAAGAAACTGTTAAGTTTGCAATGGCTATGTCTATAGTAACTATTGCTCATGAAGAAACTATTCATCCAAACATGGGGCATGAATTAATTCAAGAAATTATAGGAAAAACAAATTGGATAGAAAATTAAAAAATGGACTGTTATAGTCCATTTTTTAATTTATATATTAATTCTCTTCAAAATCTATTGTAAATTCATTAAATCTTTTTCTTTCATTTACAATACGACCTTTACTTTTTTCTTTGTTTTCTTTTTTCATTTTGGGAACTTTTCTTTTTTCTTCTCCCCCTCTTAGAAACTCTCTTGGAATGTAATTCATTTCATCGCCTTCAAATTGATCAAAGTTCATTTTCCCGTTCGCCATTTTTAATCTCCCCTTTATTTTATAACTACCTTGTATGTTATTTATACTTCTTTTTTCTTTTTTTCCTTTTAAAAACTTTATTTTTTTTATAAAAAAAGCCACTCTTTTTAGAGTAGCTTTTAATTAAATATTCTTTTTAAATAGTGAAAACTTTTTACGAGTATGTTTTTCTAAACTTTTGTTAACCATTATCAATGTTACAATTGCAGCAATCACATCGCAAATAGGTTGAGCTATCCAAACACCTGTTAAACCATACATTTTTGAGAATACAATTATTAAAGGAATTAGTAATAGTACCTGTCTTAATAAACTGAGGAACATTGCAGCTTTTCCCTCTCCTATTGCTAAGAAGTAATTACTTCCAGCCATTCCCAATCCTATAGCAGGCATTGCAACTAAATATAGTCTCATTCCATCAATTGAAATTTTCATTATTTCTGGATTTTTATTAAACAATCCAACAATCTGAGTTGGAAATACTTCTATCAAGAATAGTGAAGCTAAAAATATAATAACCCCAGACCATGCTGCTATTTTATATGTTTCAGCCATTCTAGAATATTGTTTAGCTCCAAAATTATAACCTATGATTGGCTGAGCACCTTGAGATATACCAAATACTGGCATAAAACATAATAATGCTACTGCATTTACAGTTGCCATAGCACCTATTGCTAAATCTCCACCATATGTTTTTAAAGCGTTGTTGTTTATAACTTGAACCATACTTGTTGCTAATTGCATTGTAAATGGTGAAATACCTATTGCTAGTATTACTTTTACAATATATTTATCTAAGATTAAATTTTCTTTCTTTATTTTTAAATCTGATTTTTTACTCATATAGTAAATAAAAGATAATAAAGCTGTCATAACTTGCGATAAAACAGTAGCTATTGCAGCACCTTTAATTCCTAATCCTAAAGTGAAAATGAAAATAGGGTCTAAAATAATATTTACGAAGCAACTGAATACCATTATAGCTGAACATATTTTAGGGCTTCCATCAGCTCTTATTGTACTATTTAGTGCATAACCCATTATATTGAAAACAGTACCATATAGTATCACACCTATATATTCTCCAGCGTATTTCAATGTAGTTTCACTAGCACCAAATGCTGTTAGTATTGGATCTCTAAAAATAGTTCCTAAAATTGTTATAACTACTCCTAATATTATTGAAAGAGTAATTATATTACCAAGTATTTTTTCTGCACCATCTCTATTTTGTTTACCCAATTTAATAGATATATTTGCAGTTGCTCCTATTCCTACTAGCATTGAAAATGCAAGTACTATTGTTACTATTGGCATTGTTATACCTACACCTGTTATTGCCAAAGCTCCAATTTCATCCATATTTCCTATGAAAATTCTATCTACAACATTATAAAGAGCACTAACTAGCATACTTATTATTGCTGGGATAGAGTATTTTATAAGTAATTTTTTTATATCTCCATTTTGTAAAGTCAATTCTTGTTTCAAATTATCCTCCTAATATTTTATATTTTTTAACATCCTTTCATAATAACATTTTTTTTAGAAATATGATATAATTACTTTAAAATTTTAGGAGGTTTTTATGGAAATATTTAAAAATAGTTGCTCATTAGATTGTTTTGATGTTTGTAAAATAGATGTATATAAAAAAGATGGAAAGGTTATTAAGTTAGAAGGTAGTTCTGAAAATTCTTTAACAGACGGGTTTATATGTTCTAAAGGTTTAAAACACCTAGAACGTCTATATGATCCTAAGAGAATCTTAAAGCCTTTATTAAAAGTTGGAGAGGGATATAAAGAGATTGCATTTGATGAAGCATTAGAATTAATTAAAAATAAGTTAAATAGTGTAAAAAATAGCAACTCTATAATCCATTACTGTGAATCTGGAGCAGGCGGTCTTTTAAAGGGGATACATGATGTATTTTTT
Organism: Cetobacterium sp.; assembly: GCA_051658065.1. Classification (GTDB taxonomy): domain Bacteria; phylum Fusobacteriota; class Fusobacteriia; order Fusobacteriales; family Fusobacteriaceae; genus Cetobacterium_A. The sequence goes on along the minus strand of JBOFLW010000201.1, from coordinate 8,493 downwards.
AATTTTTTAGGAGGAATATCAACAGCTAGTGGTGGAACTTGTTGGTCAGCAGGGTCAGCAGCTCAAGATTATGATTTTGGAACTAGAAAAACTAGTGATTTAGATGATATGAAAAATGCAAATGTTATAATCTTATGGTCTAGAAATCCAGCATCAACATCTATTCATCTATATAAAAAGTTGATTGAATTAAAAAAACTAGGAATTAAAATAGTTACAATTGATTTTAGAAATAATGAAACATCCCTTATTAGTGATTTACATATAAATGTAAAGGCTGGAACTGATGGAGCTCTAGCACTAGCGATTAGTAAGTTAGCAGTTGAAAAGGATTTAATTGACTATGATTTTTGTGACCGTTATATTGTAGGATTTGATATTTATAAAAAAGAATTAATGGAGATGAATTTAGATGAGCTTATAGAAGAGTGCGGTATTTCAATCGAAACATTAGAAGAGATTTTAGATTATATATCTCTTGGAAATATTATGACTTTCATTGGTTATGGATTACAAAAATATACTAATGGTGGAAATAATGTAAGAGCTATTGATGCTCTTATGAGTATTACAGGAAACATTGGAAAAAATGGTGCAGGAGCTTTTTATTCTAGTAAAATATATCCTGACGTTTTAAATAGAGATCCTTATAATAGTCTAGATTACGCTATAAATTCTAGAGAATTCGAGATTACGAATTTCTCTCATTTTGTAAAAGAGAATAAAATAGAGGTTATCTTTATTAGCAAAGCAAATCCTTTAAATCAACTACCAGATTTAAATAGAACTTTAGAATCATATAAAAGTATTCCTTTTAAGGTTTGCTTTGATATGTTTTTAACAGATACAGCTAAAAATAGTGATTTAATTATTCCAGCAACAAACACTTTAGAGAGTGAAGATATCATCTATTCATCTATGCTTATGCCATCTTTGATGTATAACGAAAAAGTTGTAGAACCTGCGAATGAGAATATGGATGAGTATATATTCTTTCAAAAGTTAGCGAAACTTATGAATTTAAAAGATTATCCATTTGTTTCTAAAGAGGAGTATCTAAATAGAGTTATAGAACCTTTGGGTATAAATCTTGATATGTTAAAAAAAGAAGATATAAATATTCAAAAAGGATTTATAGCTTGGGAAGATAAAAAATTTAAAACGCCTTCTGGAAAAATAGAGATTTATAGTCCTACAGCTCTTGATGAAGGATTTGATCCAATGCCTAAATTTATGAAATCAAAAGAGGGAAATAATGATTATCCTATTAGACTAGTAACTCCACATAGTAAAGATTCACTGTTTAATCAGCATAATCAAAAATTTGAAACAGCATCTCATATATATATTTCTGTTCAAAATTCTTCTGGATTAGAGGAGGGGGATATTGTTAAAGTTAGCTCTTTAAATGGAGAGATTGAATGTATTGTTAATATAGACTGTAATTTGAAAAAAAATGAAGCATATATTTTCATGAAATGGAACTCAACTCAAGGAAATCCAAATTATTTAACAAATAGCTTTGTCTCTGATATTGGTGGACAAGTTGCATATTACGATACTTTTATTAATATTAAAAAGAAAATATAGGAGGATATTATGGAAATTTTAGCTCATAGAGGTGCTTCTGGAACTGCTCCAGAAAATACAATAGCTGCATTTAAAAAAGCTCTAATTGATGGTTGTGATGGATTTGAATTTGATGTCCAACAAACTAAAGATAGAAAGTTGGTTGTTTTTCACGATTGGACTTTAGAAAGAACATCTAATGGTAGTGGTTATTTAAGAGATTATACTCTTGAAGAGTTAAAAAAATTAGATGCTGGAAGCTGGTTTAGTGAGCAGTTTATTGGAGAGAGAATTCCTACACTTAAAGAGGTTTTAGATATTATTCCAGATAATTTGCTTATAAATATTGAATTAAAAGAAGAGTATTCAATAGAAAGAGGTACTGAAAATCTTTTGCTAGATACAATAAAAAATTATAAGCATAAAAATATTATAGTATCGTCTTTCAGTCATAATCTTTTAAAAAACTTAAAAGATTTAGATAAAAGTGTTAAGATTGGTCTTTTAGTTGAAAGTCATCTTCTTAATTTAGATAAATATATTGATAGTTTGGGGTTTGAAATTACAGCGTATCACCCTTCAAAAAATTTTATTTCTATAAAAGATATTGAATATCTAAGAGCTAAAAATATAGATATAAATGTTTGGACTGTAAATTCTATAATTGATATGAACAATTTGAAAAAAATGGGAGTTACAAGAGTTATAACTAATTACCCTTTTGATTTAAAAAGAAAAACAGCTGAATAATCAGCTGTTTTTTGTATCTACTGTTATAGGTCTTTTCTTACAATTCTATATCTTCTTTACTCAATTTTTCCATAAAAGAATATTTGTTATCTATTTTTTTTAAAATAAATATACTCTCCTTAACTACTTCTCCTCCAAAATCATTGTATGTTTTATATTTAACTCTTTGAGCAAATACATCCTCTTCTAATTGAACAACATCATTGACCTCAATTACTTTTACTGCTGGAGTATCAAAATAATCTTTTAAAGCAAAGGCTACTCCTGTTTTATATGATGTTTTAGGAGCTGAATAGCTCAGTGTTGAAATGGCTAATGCTAGTAATAATATTTTTTTCATATTTTTTACCTCCTTATATAATTATTTTCAACTTGATAATATTTGAAAAAAGCCTTATAATATAACATCACACTAATTTAATTGGAGATGTTATATGAATAATGTAGCTATGAAATTTTTCAAAAGTTTTCAAGGTAAAAAATTAAGTTCTCAAGATTTAAAATTAGCTGTTAAAAAAGCTATGAATCTAGGAGCTACTGCTGAGGACCTACTATTAATTATTAATTTAGTTAAAGATACTAAAAATAAAAAATATAAATTAGATAAAAAGTGTATTCTAATTTTGAGTGCTGCTATCTTATATGTTGTATCTCCAGTAGATGCTATCTCTGACTTTATTCCTATTGCAGGATGGGTTGATGATGCAACAATTATTGGATATGTTGCTCGAGCATATTGTGATATTTTAAGAGATTATAAAGCATTTACTAAAGATAATTCTACTATTAATAATAACTAAGGGCACATTTTATTCTGTGTGCTCTTTTTTATTTTTCATCTTTTGATTTAAATTTTTCCTCTATTTCAAAAAGTAACATTTTAATATCTAATAACTCTGCTGCAATTAATTTATCAAAGTTATCCTTGTATATTTTTTCTAATTTTTTAAATCTATCCCAAAAATCATCTACTTCCTCTTTTTTTGGAATATCATCTTTTTTTAAATTATCTACAGCTTCTTTTTTTAATTCATCTAGCTTTTTTTTATTTTCCATAATTACACCTCACAGTTTAATTTAAAATATTTATGATAAACTTTTAAAAAAGTTTTTAATTTCTACCTCACTTGTTTCAACACTATCAGAAGTGTGAACAATATTTTTAAGCATATCCACTGAAAAATCTCCACGAATGGTTCCTGGGCTAGATTCTAAAGGAGATGTGCTTCCTGCCATATTTCTAACTATTTTTACACAGTCTTTTCCCTCTATTACAATTAAGACGACAGGACCAGAGATTATAAACTCTATTAGATTACTATAAAACTCTTTTTCTTTATGAATCTCGTAATGTTTTTGGGCTTTTTCAAGTGAAACTCGTTCCATTCTTAAAGCTTTAATTTCTAGTCCTTTTCGCTCTACTCTTTGAATAATTTCGCCAATTAATTTTCTTTCTACTGCATCTGGTTTTATTATTAGTAATGTTTTTTCCATAAGCTCCTCTATAAATTTGTTATGTATACCTTATATAAATACTTTACTCTTTAAAATAACTGTTTCCTTTTTAAATAAAATAAAAGAGCATAAAAAAATAATGCTCTTTCAAAATTTATTTATTTTTACATCTTGATTGAATAACTATTTTGATAATTTATATATATTGATTTAAAAATATCTATTTCATCTTTAGAGAAAGAAAACTCTTCTAAATTTTCTAAAAATTTTATATTTAAATCTCCCATATAACAGATTGATTTATCATTTAATATATTAATAAGCCTTCTATACTTTGAATATATTTTTGTTACTTTATCACCTTTTATAAGATTTGTTTTTAAATCCCATGGCATTATATCAATTAAAAATTTATTATATCTTTTTAAAACTTCACTTTTCATTTTTTCATCTTCAATAGAAGTTTCAATCAAATATCTATTTAAACATTGGATATATACAACTCCATTTTTTTTAAAATTTTTAACAATCTTTTTAAATCTAAGCTCAGGTATAAGCTTACTTATTTTAACTAAGTATTGTTTATTTAACGAATCTATATCTAATATTTTCATAATTCTTTCACAGTCATTTTTAAGAAGAAGATTTTCTTTGTTATATTTTTTTAATTCCTCTTCAATTCTTTCCCATTCAAAAGTTTTTTTCTCTTTACTCTCTTTTGAAATAAAGAAATCATTTTTACATTTTATAAAACTCTCTTTTTTCAATATTTCTAAAGATAATTTTTTAATTTCATTATTTAGTATTTTTTGATTTTTTTCAATTTCCAAAGTTTGTTTACTTTTAAATAGATCTCGAATCATGTTTCTCCCTCCTACTGACTAGCCCTAACTTTAACTACTACTCATTGTTCCTCTTTCCTTCTTTTTAATTTAATATAAAAATAAAACAAGCAGGTACTGGGAATGTACCTGCTTGTTTTAAATTAGAAAATTTTTCATCAATTTGAGAGAAAATTGATGAGCATTAAAAGTTCAGTACTTGAATTGTACTCTAAATAGTCTAATTTGTCTAACTTTTAACTGATCAACTTGTGTTCGCTATTTGATTATATTTTATATTTTTCTTGGTTTTTGTATCAAATTGTACTATAATGTTAAATATATTTTAAAAAAAATATCAAAATTTTAGGAGAGATTAATGAACTATTTTTTACACAAAAATTTTAATATTTCTGAAAAGAATAAAAATAGAGTGATTTTATACTTTAAGAATATCAAAACAATAAATATTCCAATTATTTTAAAAAATAAAACTTATAATGCTATAGTTGATATTGAAAGTTTTCTTTATTTAACTAACTTTGATTGTTTTAATTGCTTGACTAATTGTTGTGTGCAATTTCCATATGAATTTAATAAAAAATCTAGAAAATTAATTCTAGATAATTTAAAAGAATATGATTATTTGACAAAAGCTGTTTCTATTTTAAAAGAAGAGGGATTGACTGAATCTGAAATAATAACATCTATAAAAAAAGATAAAATGCTTATTCCAGATAATCACGTTGATACAACTTTTGATAGATGTACATCCTCTTGTGTTCATATTGACAAACATCTTTGTGCTATACATAAAATCTGTATAGACAACGGAGCTTCTCTTGGTGAAATTATTGATACAAAACCTCTATGGTGCTCTATATATCCTTTAGAAATTATTGAAGATGATGAAAATTTATATATCTTTGTTCCAACTAAGAAAAATAGCTATCTTGCAATGAATGACTCTGATTTTGCTTGTATGGATATTGAAAAATCGAAATCAGCATATTTCAGAAGAGAAAACCCAATTGGATTTAAACTAGAGGAATACAAACCATTTATTCTTTCATATGAGAATGTTTTAAAACATATTTTTGGTGATGCTTTTGTAAATACTATTAAATCAGAACTGAACTTAGAAAACAAAGATAATTGTAATTCACAATATAACAAAAAAATTTAAAAATTAAAATAACTAAATAAACTTTCTTCTATTTCATCTTTTAACATAAATTGATACTGAACTAGAGGCTCATTGTTTTTACCGAGGCACTCTTCAGCACTTAAAACCTCTGATACCTCTCCTAAATAGAAGAAAGTTTCACCCATTTTCTTTTTTAAAAACACTTCAATACAATATTCATTTCGAGCTATTCTTCCCTCTCCAGTTAGTTTTCCATTTCTTTCTAAACATCTATTACTTTTAGAGAACCAATTAAACCTTTGTTTATCATAAAAAACATTATCATATATTTTAAAAGGAACAGAATCATCTAATGTTATAAAAATCATAACTTTTTTTTCTGCTTCAAATATTGTATACCCACTTACTTGATATCCATTATTAAAGTCAAGATTCATATATTTAAAAGCTTCTTGTTTTGTGTAATTTTTATATTTAACAATACTTTCTTTATGAAACTCTTTATAGTTCTTAATTCCATATTCTAAATTATAATATAATAAATCATCAATCAACATTTTAAAATAAGGATTTTTTTTGTAACTGTTCAAAAAATTCTCCTCTAATATATAAATTTCATTTTCTTTTCTTATTATTGGAAAATACTCTTTTATTGTTGATAAACTTTTAAAAATATCTTTCGACAGATGTTTCAATGCATTTTCAATATTAAACCTATTTTTTAAAGTTTTAGATAAATCGTCTAATGTTAATTTACCATTAGATAAAATCTCTTTCAAAATAATAATTTCATGAGTTCTTTTAGCTGGAGTAAAACAGCTTGATAAAAATGTTAGATAATTTTTTTCTGTTTTATTTACTTCACCTATATTTAAATCTGGTTTTAATAATTTTAATACTTCATCATAATCTTTTCTGAATTTCAGTATTACAGATGGGTCTATCATACCATTTTTATAAAAGTCATTTAGTAGAGGAACTCTACCTAACTTTTTATAAAGAAGATTGAAATCATGCTCTATATTTTTTTTAGTTGAAAAATTTGTTTTATTTATATTTTCAAAAATTCGTTCTCTTGCAATATTTTCAAAAACAACACTACTTTCTCCTGGAACTGTATTTGTACCATCTATCATAAACATCTTCATTGAATCTCTATTAAAACTATTATCTCCAGAAATTGCAGTTGGTATCAAGAAGTTTTTTTGATAATTCCCTATAAAGTCTAAAATTACAACATACTCTTTATTTTTATTCTTTCTCAGACCTCTTCCCAATTGTTGAATATATATAATAGAAGATTCTGTTGGTCTAAGAAAAATAACTTGATTTACACATGGTATATCTACACCCTCATTAAAAATATCGACTGTTATTAAATATTCAATCTCTCCATTTTCTAGCTCTAAGATACTACTCTCTCTTTCAGTATCACTATCTTGTCCAGTTAAAGCTTTTGATTTTATACCCCTCTCATTTAATTTTTCTGCTAAAATTTTAGCTTCTTCAACTTTGGATGCAAACATTAATCCGTGTAGCTTTTCTCCACTGTATCCATAATATCTAGTTTTTTCTATTATGTGTTCTAATCTTTCATCTAAAACTAAATCCTTTATAGATGTTTTTTCATCTATCTGTTTTCCATCAATAGATATATCCAATATTCCAAAATAATGAAAAGGACATAATAACTCCTCTTTCAATGCATCATGCAGCCTAATTTCATAAGCTATATTGTTATCGAAAAGTTTGTATATATCAAAATCATCCCCTCTTTCAGGTGTGGCAGTCATACCTAATAAAAACTGCGGTTTAAAATAGTTTAAAATCTCTTGATAACTTTTAGCTCCACTATGGTGAACTTCATCAACTACTATATAATCAAATGTTTCAGGAGAGAGTTTTTTATAATGTTTCTCTTTACTCAAAGTTTGTACCATTGCAAAAACTATATCTTTATCATCTATATTATCAATTCCGTATATCCCAGATGTTTTATGCTCTAAAATATTTTTAAAACTACTTTTAGATTTTTCTAAAATAGTTTTTCTATGAGCTAAAAATAAAACTTTTTTAGGATTAGCATCCAATATATCAAATGCACTCAAAAATGTTTTTCCAGTTCCAGTGGCACTTATTAATAACCCTTTATTTTTATTTTTTCGTAACTCTTTTAAATTCCTCAAAGCTAGTATTTGCATTTTATTGGGTTCTATTTTTTTATTTTTAATTAAAAGACCTTTCTGTTTTTCTTTTAACTCTTTCGATAAGTTATATATTTTTTTATAATCAGAGATTATATCATTTGTTAGCATAGGTAATTTTTCATATGTTGAATTAAATTCATCCAAGATATCATTTAATATTTTCCCTTTCTGAAGAGAGCTAATCTTTAAATTCCATTCAAAATTTACTGTTAAAGCTGTACCAGTTAAATTACTACTTCCAATTATTAAGCTCCAAACTCCATTTTTTTTAAAAAAGTAGCCTTTAGCATGAAATTTTTCTTCCATTAAAAGTTTTACTTCTAGATTTTCATAACTTAAAAGTTTTTCTAAAGCTTTTGGTTGAGTGAAGTTAAGGTAATCTCCCGCTAAAACTTTACCTTTAACCCCTTTATTTTGAAGGTTTTTTAATTGATCAGAAATTAAAGATACTCCTCCTTCTGTTATAAAAGCAACAGAGATTATAAACTCTTCACACTCCTCTAATTCTTTTCTTATATCTGTAATTATTTTGTTATTTTTATTT
>JBOFLW010000200.1:0-3032 GCA_051658065.1 Cetobacterium sp. | reverse complement strand
GATTTAATTATGGTTGGAAGACTTGGTCCTGAGGCAATTGCTTCTGTCGGGCTTGGAACTGCTCCTATACTTACGATTATTCCTATTTTTTTTGCAATTAGTGTGGGAACTACTGCTATGATTAGTCGAGCATATGGAGCTCGTAATTATTCTGAAGCAAAAGATGGAATGAGTCAAAGTTTAATTTTGGGAGTTCCTGCAGCTATAATTGTTACTTTTGCTTTTGTTATTTTTGGTAAAAATATTTTAGAACTAATTAGTAAAAATCAACCAATTGGAGATGCTTTAAGTTACTTAAAAGTCGTTTCTTTGGGAATACCGTTTTTATGTTTTAACATTATTTTTTCATATGGTTTTAGGTCTATAAACAAATCAAAGATTCCTATGATTAATAATACTATCAGTATTTTTTCTAATATTTTACTAAATTATCTATTTATATTTATTTTAAATTTAGGTGTTTTAGGAGCTGGTATAGCAACTACCTTATCTAGAGGAGTTGTTACGCTTATATTTTGTTTCCTTATAATTTATAAGAAAAACTATTGTATAGCTTTAAATAAAAAAGATTTTAAAATAAAAAAAGATATATGTAGAAGATTAATAAAGGTTGGATTACCATCTGCTGGGGAACAAAGTATTTTTAGAATTGGAATGCTTATTTTTGAAGCTATGGTTATCAATCTTGGAACTCTTCAATATGCTGCTCATAAAATTGCTTTAACTGCAGAATCATTTTCTTTTAATTTAGGATTAGGATTTTCTGTTGCAAGTACAGCTCTTGTAGGACAACATCTTGGAGCTAAAAAATATCAAGATGCTAAAAAAGCTGGCTATCTAAATATGTTTTTAGCTATGGCTGTTATGACTGGTTTTGGTTTTATATTTATGGTATTCCCTAAATTTGTTATCTCTATGTTTACAAAAGAACAAAGTATTGTTCCGATGGCTAGTTCTGCTCTTAGAATTGTATCTATTGCACAGCCTATTCTTGCTGTATCAATGGTTTTAAGTGGGGCTTTAAGAGGAGCTGGAGATACAAAATCTGTTCTTTGGATAACTTCTTTAGGTATGTTTTTTATTAGATTACCTCTGACCTATTTATTCCTTTATGTTCTTAATTTTGGATTAAATGGAGCTTGGATGGTTATGATTATTGACTTAACTTATAGAGGCTTTGCTTGCCTTTATAGATTTAAACAAGGAAAATGGAGATATATTGAGGTGTAACTTATGATAATACAAATTTTTGGTAAAAAAAATTGCAATGAAACAAAGAAAACTTTACGTTTTTTCAAAGAAAGAAATGTCAAAGTTCAATTTATTGATCTTACAGAAAAAGCTCCTTCAAAAAGAGAGCTTGAAACATTTTTAAAACATTACGAAATTGAAGAACTTTTAGATAAAAATGGAAATGAATATAAAAAAAGAAATCTTCAATATATGGCTTATGATACAATTGAACTTTTAAATGAAAGCCCTACTCTCTTTAAAACTCCAATGATAAGATCGGATAAAGGTGTTCTTTTAGGATATAATCCTGATGTTTTAAAAACTTTTAAATAAATAAAACCTCAAGTCTAAAAAGAAGGACTTGAGGTTTTATTTATTTTACATTATATTTTTCTAAAGCTTTTTCATATTTTATTTTAAACCAATCTCTCAATTGAATAGGTTCTAATATTTCAACTTCATCTAAGAAAAAACTAAAATATCTTTTTGCTTTCTCTTCAGAACACTCTAAAGTATAAACATTTATATCTTTATTTATAATTTTTGGCTTATTCATCTCTAACTCTCTAAACATAATTTCGCCAGCCTCTGTTAATCTTATTTTTATATTTTGACCAAAAGATAAAAAAGGGTCAAAATTCGTTTTCATTTTTTCTACAAAACTTCTATCTCTAATTTTATAACCGTTCTTCTTTATATAGACCGAATCTATGTATTTTATTTTGTAGTTTTTCCAATTTTCCTCTTTTAAATTATAACAAAAGATATAGTTACTAACCTCTTGCTTAGAAGTTTCAATAAGATAAGGCTCTACCTCAATAACTTTTCCATCTTTAAATGAGATTTTTATAATTTTACTCTCTTTTATTGAATAATTTATTCTTTCAATAACCTCTCTAAATAAAAATCTTTCTCTATTTTTTTTACCTAACTTTCCATAGTTACTTAAAATATCTCTAAAAAATTCAGATTCATTTCCAATTTTATTTTCCTCTAAAAAATCATAATAACCCTCTCGATTTTTTTTATTTAAATTAAATTGAATAACTGTGGTTTCATCTTTACGAAAATTTTCAGAAAAAAGTTTACAATTTTGTTTTACTGCTTCTGAAAATATATAATTTAAAAGAGTATTTTTTTTTATTGAAAACTCTTTCATATCATTTTCTAATACTTCAGCTATTTTTTTAGGTAGTGTTATTCTTATTTTCTTTTCCATAGCCTCTCCAAGTTTTCTAATTTTCTTTGATAAACTTTTTAATTCTATCAACAGCCTCTAATAAAATCTCCTTATCCTTCACCAAAGACATTCTTACATAGTTATCCATTCCAAAAGCTATCCCAGGAACTAATGCAACTCCTTCCACCTCTAAAAGCTTCTCAGCAAACTCTAAAGAGCTCAACTTTGTTATTCTATTTAAAGATATAAATATATATATCGCACCTTTTGGTTTTATAGAGTCTATTTTTTCTTTTTCTAATTTTTCGAATACAGCTTCTGCTCGTTCTTTATAAATCTCTATTGATTCTGATATATCCTTACATTGTTTTATCGCTACTAATCCACCTTTTTGAGATATTATACTCGGTGATGTAACACTATATTGATGTACTTTTATTAGATTATCTCTTAATTTTTTAGATGATATAGTATAGCCAACTCTCCAACCTGTCATAGAATGAGATTTTGAAAAACTATTAACTAAAATTACATTTTCTCTATATTTATCATCTAAAAAAGTATAATGTTCATCTTCAAATATTATTTCACTATACACTTCATCACTTATAATATACAA
>JBOFLW010000199.1:0-1384 GCA_051658065.1 Cetobacterium sp. | reverse complement strand
TGTTTTTGAGTGGTTTGGGTAGGTTTTGGTAGGTTTTGTGTGGTTTTGGTAGAGTTTGTGTTGTTTTTGAGTGGTTTGGGTAGGTTTTGTGTGGTTTTGGTAGGTTTTGTGTGGTTTTGGTAGAGTTTGTGTAGTTTTTGAGTGGTTTCGAGTGGTTTTTCAGTGTTTTTGAGTGGTTTTTCAGTGTTTTTGAGTGGTTTTTCAGTGTTTTTGAGTGGTTTTTCAGTTTTTGAGTGGTTTTTAAGTGTTTTTGAGTGGATTAGGGTTGGGGCTAGGTATATAGTGCCAAATGCGAAAGTGCACCCCCCTATGGGTGGGGTGCACTTCGTTTCTATAGGTCCTAGGAGGCTGAAATTTGGTATATATAGTATTTGTGGGGCCCCGAGTCGATTGCACATGGTTTGGGAGCTCTAGCGCCACCAGGCGCCGAGATACGGTATTGCACCCCCAGTTATTTTACACCTAGAGAGCTGAAATTTGGTGAGGATACTTATTGGGCCACCCTGAGTCGATTGCACCCAGTTTGGTCGCTCTATGAGTTAGATTGAGCTGCAATGAGTGTTTTTAGAGGTGCGTTGTGTGTGAAACTGTTTAAATGTGCCATAAAATAATGTTTAAAACTGTGTGTGTTTTGTCAGAGTGGTGTGTCAACGAATTGCTTGTGTTTTCAATGGAGATTCAATGGTTAGGGTGGTTTTTGAGTGGTTTGGGTAGGTTTTGGTAGATTTTGTGTGGTTTTGGTAGGGTCTGTGTTGTTTTTGAGTGGTTTCGAGTGGTTTGGGTAGGTTTTGTGTGGTTTTGGTAGGGTTTGTGGTGTTTTTGAGTGGTTTCGAGTGGTTTTTGAGTGGTTTGGGTAGGTTTTGTGTGGTTTTGGTAGGGTTTGTGTTGTTTTTGAGTGGTTTTCAAGTGTGTTTGAGTGGTTTTCAAGTGTGTTTGAGTGGTTTTCAAGTGTGTTTGAGTGTTTTTGAGTGGTTTTTAAGTGTTTTTGAGTGGTTTTGAGTGGATTAGGGTTGGGGCTAGGATATAGGGATAAAAACGAATGTGTCACCCCCCCAAGTGTCACCCCCCCCCCCGGGTTTTCCTATTTCCGGGTGTTCTAGAGAGCTGAAATTTGGTATATATAGTATTCGGGGGCCCCCGAGTTGATTGCACATGGTTTTGAGTGGTTTTTGAGTGGTTTGGGTAGGTTTTGGTAGGTTTTGTGTGGTTTTGGTAGGTTTTGTGTGGTTTTGGTAGAGTTTGTGTTGTTTTTGAGTGGTTTGGGTAGGTTTTGGTAGGTTTTGTGTGGTTTTGGTAGAGTTTGTGTTGTTTTTGAGTGGTTTGGGTAGGTTTTGTGTGGTTTTGGTAGGTTTTGTGTGGTTTTGGTAGAGTTTGTGTAGTTTTT
>JBOFLW010000198.1:0-1694 GCA_051658065.1 Cetobacterium sp. | reverse complement strand
ATTTGAAAAAGTATTTAATGAAAAAACAAAAATAAACCAAATGAAAAAATAAGATTTCATAAAACCTCCAGCATATTAATGTGATATTAATTATAACACTTTTTTGATTTTATATGCTATAATTATTAATAAAAATAAAATTTTTTTAAAGGGTGATTCTGATTGGTAGATGATATAATAAACGAAAGAGAAAAAGTAAAATTAAATTTATTTAAAGCACAAGCTGAAAAGTTGATCTACTTAGATGAATTTAAAGAAAATGTATTAGCAGCTTTAGAAAAGCAAGAGATAGAAAGAAATTTTATACATGAAGAGATAAAAGAGATTATGAAAAATGAAAATGCAATCTTATTAAAAATCAGAAGAGACATTTCATTTGATTGTATAAAACCATATATAGATGAAGCTGAAAAAATAGGACTTAGATATATGTTAATAGATGATACAACTTTCAGAGGAGATGTAGGATTAGTTGTAGTTTCAAAAGAAGCTTTAGAAAATGAAGATTTAGAAGTTATAGTTCAAAGTGCAACTAAAATTTATACAGATGTAGGATTAAATGAAAATTTTATATATGGTGAAGGGCATAAAATATGTCCAAAACATTATAAAATGTTAAAAGAAAAACTACCAAATAATTTAGATAAATTTGAAGAGATGAATTTCTTTGATAGATTGTTTGGAAAAGTATGTCCAATAGATAGATTTGACAAAAAGGAGCAGTGATAAAATGAACGTAGAGGCGTTTAAAATACTTGGTGGAAAAAAAATTAGTGGAGAATTAACAGTTGAAGGAGCAAAAAATGCAGCTCTTCCAATATTAGTAGCAACTTTAATAGAAAAAGGAACTTATACATTAAACAATGTTCCAAATTTAAGAGATATAGATACTCTTGTTCAATTATTAGAAAGTTTAGGTCTTGAAATAGAAAAAATAGGAGATCATTCATATAAAATTATAAATAAAGGATTAAAATCATTAGTAGCATCTTATGATTTAGTAAAAAAAATGAGAGCATCATTTTTAGTTATGGGACCAATGTTAGCTCATGAAAAAAAAGCTACAGTATCTTTACCTGGCGGATGTGCTATAGGATCAAGACCAGTTGATTTACATTTAAGAGGTTTTGAAGCTTTAGGAGTAAAAATTAATATTGATCACGGATATGTTGAAGGAGAAACAGAAGAGCTGATAGGTGGAAATATAATTTTTGATTTTCCAAGTGTTGGAGCAACAGAAAATGTTATAATGGCAGCAGTTAAAGCTAAAGGTAATACTATTATTCAAAATGCAGCAAGAGAACCTGAGATAGATGATTTATGCAACTTCTTAGTTAAGATGGGAGCAAAAATAGAAGGTATTGGAACAGGTACTTTAAAAATAGAAGGTGTTGAAAAATTATATCCTTGTGAATACTCAATAATCCCTGATAGAATAGTTGCAGGAACATTTATAGTAGCTTCACTTATGTTTGATGGAGCGATAACTGTTAGAGGAGTTATCAGAAATCATATAGAGAGTTTTATATTAAAACTTGAAGAGATGGGAGCAAAATTTGAAATAAACGGGGATGTTTTAACTACTAAAACTAAATTGAAAGATTTAAAACCTGTAAGTGCAACAACTATGCCACACCCTGGATTCCCAACAGATTTACAATCACCAATGATGACTCTAATGTGTTTAGTAAATG
>JBOFLW010000197.1:0-22922 GCA_051658065.1 Cetobacterium sp. | reverse complement strand
ATAGCTTCTTCAGCAGGAAATCATGCTCAAGGAGTTGCATTAGGAGCAGCAGCACAAGGAATAAAAGCAACAATAGTTATGCCAGCAACAGCACCATTAGCTAAAATAGCAGCAACAAAATCTTACGGAGCTGAAGTTATTTTAGAAGGTGAAGTTTATGATGATGCTTATAGAAAAGCTATAGAGATTCAAAAAGAGACAGGGGCTACTTTCTTGCATCCTTTTGATGATAAATATGTTATGGCTGGGCAAGGAACAATTGGATTAGAGATATTAGAGGATATTCCTGATGTAGATGTTGTTTTAGTACCTATTGGTGGTGGTGGAATAATAAGTGGAATAGCTAAAGCTATAAAATCACTAAGACCAGAAGTTAAGGTTATAGGAATAGAAGCTGCTCATGCAGCGTCTATGGCTGAAGCTGTTTTTAGAAAAGAGGTTTGTGAAATATCAACAAAACCTACTATAGCAGATGGAATAGCAGTTAGAAAAGCTGGATGTGAGCCATTCAAGGTTGTCCAAGAATGTGTTGATGAAATAATAACTGTAACAGAAGATGAGATAGCTAAAGCTATTTTATTCTTAATGGAAAAGAGTAAGGTTGTAGCAGAAGGTGCTGGAGCAACAGCAGTAGCAGCTATTTTAGCAGAAAAAATAGATGTTAAAAATAAAAAAGTATGTGCAGTAATATCAGGTGGAAATATAGATATCAATTTAATTGAGAGAGTTTTAAATAAAGCTCTTATGTTAGAGGGAAGAAGATATGCATTTTCAGTAGAATTATCTGATAAAGTTGGAGAGATGATAAAGGTTGTAGGAGCTATCTGTGAGATGAATGCTAATATTTTAACTGTAAATCAAACAATGTATAGTGCAAACTTAGGAATTACTTCTCAAGAAGCAAGTTTTGTTTTAGAATGCTTTGATAAAAATCACCAAGAGAGAGTAAGAGAAAAATTAACATCAATGGGATATAGAATATATTAATTGGAAGAAGCTATCATACACAGCATGATAGCTTTTTTTTCTATTTTAAAATATTTTTCCACTCTTCGGAAGTCCTAGGGAAGGTATCTAACTGTAAATCATCTATATAAAATGTTGGAACAACTTCAAAATCATAATCTGAAACTTCAGAGTTTAATTTTTTATGTTCCTCTTTAAATTTTCCGCTCGATAATGAATCAAAAAATTCTTCTCTTGGAAGTTGGATAGAGTTTGCAATCTCTGTTAAGATATTGATATTACCAATATCTTTATTATCTATCCAGTAACTATCTAAAACAGCTCTAATATATTCAATACCTTTACCGTATTTTTCGGCAGTATATAACCCTTCAAAAGCAAGAGCAGTTCTAGGTTTTGGATTAACAGTTGGGAAATTGACATCTATATTTTCATTTTTTGCCCAATTGCCAATATTGTTTATAAAATAACTTTTGTTATTTGAATTTACAACTGCTTGAGGAGCAGGTTCTGGACAAAGTTCATAAGGTAAAAATTTAAATTCAGGTTTTAAATCTAATTCTTTTAAAGCTTTTTCTAAAATTTTTTCTCCAACAAAACAATAAGGACATATAAAATCTAAAATAATTGATATGTTCATAAAGCCTCCTAAAATAAAAGTATCTTTAAACAGTTATTACGTAATATAAAAAAAAATCCTTTAAAAAATAAAAAAAAGTTGCATACAAAATTGATTTGTAGTATACTCATTCTAACAATTGAATAGAGGTTAGTTCACTTCCACAAAGGGAGCCTAAGGCCGAGGGCTATGATCTTGTGATCCTGTGAATTAAGTATTGTGACGCTGCCATAACAATACGCTTATTAATATTTTTATTAAGTTCTCAAAGGCATATCATTTTTTTGATATGCCTTTTCTTTTGGGGTAGATACTATAACTTTGGGAGGATAAAAAAATGTCTAAAAAATTAATCTTAACATTTTTATCATTATCAACATTAGTACTAGCAAAAACAGAGTACACTGGAGAAAAATATTTAGGTAAAGAGGTAATCACTAATTTAGATGTTAGCGACTTAGAAAAAGGTAAAATTTATGAATTCTTTTTTGAAAGCATAGAAAATAGCTTAGGAAGTCCTTCATACATTCCAGTTACAGTAGTAAAAGGAGATAAATTAGGAGATAAGTTTCTATTAAATTCAGGTGTACATGGCAATGAGCTAAATCCAATTCTTGCAACATATAAAGTTAAAGAAAGATTGAATCCAAAAGATGTAAAGGGAACAATAACAATAGTCCATGGAATGAATATTCCAGGATTATTAAATAATACAAGAGGGTACAAATTTGGTGGAAATTCTGAAAATACATCAGATTTAAATAGACAGATGGATTCTGGAAAATCGACATTAGCAGATCAAAAATATGCAACATTAGTTTGGGAAAATTTATTGTCTAAAAATGCAGATAAAGTAATAGATTTACATACAAGTGGAAAAGGAAGTCAGTTTCCTCTATTTGTATATGCTGATTTTAGAAATTCTAACATAAAAAAAATGGCAGAGTTAACGGGTTCTGATATTGTAAAAATGGATAATGGAGAAAAAGGTTCTGTTGAAACATCATTTGTAGAGTTAGGAATACCGAGTATTACATTTGAGTTAGGTTCTTCTGAAACACAAGAAGCTGAAATAGTTTCAAGAGCGACAGAGGGAGTAATAAATAATCTGATACATTGGAACTATTTAGATTCAAAAGAATCTAAAAGTAAAATTGAAACTTTCTATGGAAATAGCTGGAGCCGTATTCGTGCTGAAAAAGGTGGTTTTGTAGAAGCAAAAGTTAAGGTTTTAGATAAAGTAAAAAAAGATGACGTATTATTTATACAGTATGATAAGTTTGGAAAAATAATTAAAGAGTATAAATCACCAAATGCAGGGATAGTAGCAAGTGTGATAAACTATCCGTATACAGAGCCAGGAGATTCTCTAGGTAGAGTGATAGAATACAATTCAGATGATAAAGATCAAATTTTAAATTAGAGATAAATCTAGAAAACTAATGAATAATTAGTTTTCTTTTTTTGTAAATTAAAATATGAAAAAAATAAGTTGTATGTTAAAATAGTTTTATACACAAAATAAAAAGTGGAGGAGTAAAAAGTGATTAAAAAATTACTAGTAATATCAGCTGCAATAATATTAACCTCTTGTGGTACTGATAAAGTAAATCAAAAACAAAAGGTTAATCTAGCTAAAAATGTAAAGGTAGCTGAAATAAGTTCAGAAAAAATTATAAAGTTAAATGTATCAAGTGGGGTTACAGAAGCTGTAAATGAAGTAAAAACAATTACAAAAACAGGTGGAACAGTAAAAAAAATTAACTTTAAAAATGGTGATAGAATTAAAAAAGGTGAAATAATTTTAATTTTAGATGATCAAGAGGTTCAATCAGCTTTTTTAAAGGCAAAAGCAACATATATATCTAATAAAGCAGATTTTGCTATAAAAGATAAAAGCTATGGCAAATTTGAACAACTTTATGATAAACAACTTATTTCAGAAGATGAATTTTTAACAAAAAAATCAAATTATTTAACTTCACAAAGTAATTTAAAAAATTCAGAAGCTATATATTTATCTGCTCAAAAAGATTATGAAGATTTAATTGTTAAAGCAAAAATAAATGGAGTTATAACAGATTTAAATTTAAAACAGTATCAAAAAGTAGCGGCAAATAGTGAAATTGTAACAGTTGTAGACGATAGTAAAATTTTAGTTAAAACAGGAGTATCAGTTCATGAGATAAGTCAATTGTCAGTTGGAAATAAAGCTGAAATAGATTTAGAGGGAATAGAGAAAAATTATTTTGGAAAAGTATTTGAAATAAATCCAGTGGCAAATAAAGATAATAAAAAATATCAAATAAAAGTTGAAGTAGACAATTCTGAAGGTAAAATTAAAAAAGGAATGTATTCAAAAGTTTCTGTTCAAACAGGAGAGAAAGAAGGATATTTAGTTCCTAAAAATGCTATTGTTTTAAAAGAGTTATATTCTTATATTTTTATAATAGAAGATGGAGAAGCTAAAAGAATACTTGTTGAAAGAGGATATTCGACAGATGAAAAACAAGAAGTTTTGAGTAATGAACTATATAGTAATATGAATCTTGTTATAGATGGACAATTTTTATTAGAAGATAGAGATAAAGTTAATATTTTGAAATAGGGAGAGCGACATGAATATATCACAATTTTCAATAAAACGTCCTGTTGTAACTATGATGATAATAATTTCAATGGTTATTTTAGGGACATTGACACTAGTTAATTTAAAAACACAATTAATGCCAAATTATAATATGCCAATGGCAGCAGTAAGGGTAAGTTGGAAGGGAGCTTCTCCAGACGATATGGAAAAGCTGGTAACAAAAGAGATAGAGAAAGGATTAACTAGTGTTGAAGGGATAAAAAGGATAACTACAAAATCAACAATGGGAAAATCATCTTTATCAATAGAGTTTGAATATGGTGTAGTAATAGATAATAAAGTAAATGATTTAGTAACAGCTGTAAGTAGAATAAGAAATAGTTTACCTGATGATATAGATGAGCCTGTAATTAGAAAAAGTTCGTCTGGTGGAGATAGAGTTATGCTTGTAGGACTTCGAGGAGATGATTTGATAAATCTTAAAAGTTTTGCAGATAATGTTATAATTCCTAGACTTGAAAGAATAGAAGGTGTGGGTTCTGTAAGTGTATTTGGAGGGCTTGAAAAACAAATTAGTATAAGTATAGATCCAGATAAGTTAGAAGCTTACAATTTAAGTGTAACAGAGTTGTATAGCACCCTAAAAACTTCTAGTTTAAATTTCCCTTCTGGATATGTAAGAGAAGGAGATAAAGAGTATTTAGTAAAAGTTTCAGGTGAAGCTAAAACTTTAGAGGATATTCAAGGAATAGTATTAAGAAATCAAGATGGAGACACACTGTATTTAACAGATGTAGCAAAAGTAGAGTTAAGTATAAAGGATAGAAGTAGTTACGGAAGAACTGATGGAATTGAGAATATAATAATCAATATTGAAAAAAGTGATGTTGGAAATACTGTTGAAATTTCTAAATTGGCAAGAGAAGAGTTATCAAAAATAGAGCCACTTTTACCTAGAGGAGCTAGTTTTACAATTAATAGAGATACAGCTATAGATATAACAAGATCAATAAATACAGTAAAGAATAATGCTTTGACAGGACTTCTTTTAGCAGGTGTAATTTTATTCATATTTTTAAGAGATTGGAGAGCAACATTAGTTGTTACAGTAGCAATTCCTGTTTCTATTATAGCTACATTTGGATTTTTCGGAGCAAATGGTATGACTTTAAATATAATATCTCTGATGGGATTATCTTTAGGTGTTGGAATGCTTGTAGATAACTCAATAGTAGTTTTAGATAATATTTTTAGACATCTAACTGAGTTAGGGCAAGATAGAATGGAAGCATCAGAAAATGGAGCAACAGAGGTTATTATTCCAATAATAGCTTCAACAGCAACAACAATAGCAGTTTTCATACCAATTGTAATAAGAGAGGGAAGAGCTAAAGAGATTTATAAGGATATGGCTTATTCAATAACTTTTTCTTTATTAGCTTCTTTAATTATAGCGATAACATTTGTTCCAATGATATCAAGTAGAATTTTGAAATCAAAAACAACAATTCATGAAGAGGGTAAAATATTAAAATTTATAAAAAAATATTACTCTAAAATTTTAGAAAAAGCTCTTAATTATAAAATTACTGTAATCACAGGAATGGTAATATTATTTATAACTATTGTAGGTTATGGTTCTAAAAATATAGGTGGAGAGTTTATGCCAACAACGGATGATGGAGTTTACACTATAATAGCTGAACTTCCAAGTGGAATGGAGATAGAAAAATCTAATAGAATAGCAAAAGAGTTAGAAATTATCGTATCAAAAGATGATGGAACTAAAAAGTATATCTCATCAGTATCAAATGATGCAGTTTCACTAATAGTTGACATTGGACCTAAAAGTGATAGAAAAAAAACAGTTCAACAAATAATGGGTGAAATGAGAAAAAAAGTTATTCATATACCAGATGTAAAATTGAATCTTATTCCTAGAATGGCTTTTGGAAGAGGAAGTAGTAGAGATATATCTTTAATTTTAAAATCAGATGATTTAAATCAATTGGGATACATTTCAAATGTAATAACAGAAAAAATGAATCAAAATCCTGGATTTACAGATATAAATAACTCTATGGTAAATGGAAATCCAGAGATTAGAATTTTACTAGACAGAAAAAAAATGGAGTACTATGGAGTTAGAGTAAATGATTTAACATTGTCAGTAAGTTATCAAATATTAGGTGGGGCACCTATAAAGATAAAAACTGGAAATGAAGAGGTGGATGTTAGTTTAAGATTAGCAGAAGAATTTAGAAATTCACCTGAAAAGTTGAAAGAGATGAGAATAAAATCTCAAAACGGGGGAGTTGTTAAGTTAAAAGATATTGCTAGAATAGAGATTGGAGAGGGAGCTTATGGAATAGACAAAGAAGATAAGATAACTATGATAACTTTAAATGCAAATGTATCTAATGGTTTAGATTTAGTTACAGGTCAAAAATATTTAAAAGAGATTATAGATGAAATTGGACTACCAAAAACAGTAACATACTCTTTTGGTGGAAATGGTAGAAGTATGTCTGAAGTAAATGATCAATTAAAGTTTGCATTTATGGTAGCAATGTTTTTAGTTTACTTTATACTAGCAGCACAATTTGAATCGTATATATTACCAGTTATAGTAATGGGAACAGTTCCACTTTCAATTATTGGAGTTTATAGTGGTTTATTAATAACTGGTCAAAAGACAAATACAATGGTATTTGTAGGAATAATAATGTTAGCGGGAATAGTTGTTAATAATGCAATTGTTTTAATCGATTATATTAAGATTCTTTTGGAGAGGGAATATGCTTTAGATAAAGCTATATTAGAAGCAGGGAAAACTAGATTAAGACCGATATTTATGACAACAATGACAACAGTTTTTGGAATGATTCCTCTTTCTTTAGGAATTGGTCAAGGTAGTGAGATGTATAGAGGAATGGCTATTGCTGTAATATTTGGATTAGTTTTCTCAACATTACTAACATTGATTTTAATACCGATATTATTTTATATTTATGAAGTAGGAAAGAAGAGAATATCTAAGTATATTTAACATATAATCTAAAAAAGTTAGAGGAGTATGTTATGAAAAGTAAACTGAAATGTTTGATGGTGTTGTTTTTATCAGTTATGACCTATACGGTTTCTAATGCTGCTACAATAGAAAAAGAGTTAACCTATAAAAAATATACTTTAGGAGATACTTACAAATACGGAAAAGGAACTAGAAGTTTTCAGTGGGAAAAAATTTCAGAGCATCTAGATAGATTGGATAGTTTTCAATCTATAAATGGAAGATTTGGAAGTTTGAAAAATTATAAAAATATTAATGGATTGCCACCAGTAGCAAGACAAATTGCTATGCAAAAGTATAGTAATGGAGCTAGACCAACAGTTAAAGATAAATTTGGTCATAGAAGAAATCAAGGAATTCCTCTATATTTAGAGGGGCAAATGGATAGACCAGATAGATATGCTCCAGATGGTTCATTGGTATCAATTATTTCTAGAAATATAGAGCATTATAGAGTAGTAGTAGAATCTATGGATGGAGAATGGCTTATACCTGCTAGATATGTAAAAGAGATAGAAGCTAAGAGTTTTTCTAAAGTTGTAGTAGTGGATAGAAAATATCAAAATATAACAACTTTAGAAAAAGAAGGAGAGGTATGGAAAGTAAGAAGTATGAATCCAGCATCAACAGGGTTAGATAAACCTCCATATGCTTTACCAACACCATTAGGAGTATTTGTTGTTCAGAGTAAAAAACAAAAAATGGAATATTTAAGAGATGGAAGTAAAACTGAGATAGATGGATTTGCTCCTTATGCAACTAGATTCTCTGGTGGAGGATATATTCATGGTGTTCCAGTAAATCTTCCAAGAACACAGATTATAGAATATTCACCAACTTTAGGAACAACACCACGTTCACATATGTGTGTAAGAAATGCTTCATCTCATGCAAAATATGTATATGAATGGGCCCAGATTAATAAAGGTTTAGTTATTGTAATTGAATAATCTAATTTAGAGAGTCAAGGATTTTATGAATCCTTGACTCTTTTTGTATAAAATGATATAATATAAACTATATATAAAATATATAGTTTATTTAGGGAAAATTATTAATTAGTGGAGGTTTTTGTGTTAAGGAAAAAAAAATTAATGTTAGCTATTATTTTAGGTTCTATTTCTATAACAACTTTTGGTATTGCATTAAAGAATCCTACAAAAACAAAAAATAAAACAGTTAAAGTATCAGTACAAAAAGATATAACAAAAGATGTAACGAAAAATGTAATAAAAAAAACTGCAGAAAATAATGAACAGAAATTATATAATGAGATTGGTTTAAATGGAAAATTGAACTATGATGTATTTAAGACAGCTTTAAATGGATATAACAAAATTGAAGGAAAAAAGAAACAACTTTTAACAATAATAGATTATTCTAAACCTTCAACAGAAAAAAGATTTTATGTAATTGATATGCAGAATAAAAAAATATTAGTTAATTCTCATGTTGCTCATGGAAAGAAAAGTGGTGGAAATATAGCAACTTCATTTTCAAATAAGGTAAGTTCAAACAAAAGTTCTTTAGGGTTTTTCTTAACAGAGAATACATATAATGGAGGAAATGGTTACTCTTTGGTGTTGAACGGATTGGAAAAAGGAATCAATGATAAAGCAAAAGAGAGATATATTGTTATTCATGGTGCAGATTATGCAAATCCCAAAATTTCAAAATCATTGGGAAGACTAGGAAGAAGTCTAGGATGTCCTGCATTACCAAGAGATATATCAAAGAAAACTATAGATATAATAAAAAATGGAACAGTAATATTTGTAAATGGAAATGATTCAAATTATTTTGAAAAAAGTAATTATGCATAAATAGAAAAAACTAGCCTAGAAAATTTCTGGGCTAGTTTTCTTTTTTGTAAAAATTTTGATGTTTAATATGTAAATCCATCTGTGGAAATGGAATTGAAATATTAACAGAATCTAGAGCAGGCTTAAGATTTTTTAAGATTTCAAAATAAGTATCCCAATAAAGAGAATTTTTTGTCCAAACCTTTAATGCTATATCAATAGAACTACTATTATAAGTTTCAATATTAATAAAAGGAGCAGGATTTTTCAATGCATTTTTATTCTCTCTTATTAATGTGTTTAAAATCTCAAAAACTAAATCTAAATCAGTTTCATAAGCAACAGATACAATAATTTTCATTCTTCTATTAGGTGTTTTAGAATAGTTTATAACTTGATTTGTTATAACATTACCATTTGGAATACTAACTAAATCACCACTGAATGTAGTTATTGTTGTAGAGAACACATCAATAGATGATATAAGTCCGTAATTACCAATAATTTCAACTTCATCATCAACAGAGTAAGTTTTAAAGATTAAAATAATTAATCCACCTACAAAATTTGAAAGATTATCTTTTAAAGCAAGACCTACACCAATTCCAATACTTCCTAAAAAAGCTATTAAAGAACTTTGTTGAAATCCTATTATTAACAATGAAACTATAAGTAAAACAATAATTGAACCTGTATCAATGATAGATGATAAAAAAGTTTTGAAAGATGAATCTATAGATTTAAATGAATTAGTATTATAGTATTTAGATAAAGATTTTTTTAATATTTTTCTTCCAATTAAAAAAAATACTAAAGCTATAGAGAATCTAAATACAAAAATAATAAGACCATTTGTTAAATCAACTAAAAATTGTTCACTTGTAAAAGTATTTAAAACTTGAAATAAAAAACCTTCGTAATGGTTTTCCATAAAAATCACCTCTTAATTAATTTACTACAAAACTATTATACAATAAAAGTGTAGCAAAAGTAAATTAGCAAAAAAGAGCTGAATTAACAGCTCTTTAAATTAATTATTTAATTAAAAGATCGAAAAGCTTTTTAGCAGCTTTTTCAGGACCACTTTTCTCAAAACCTTCAATTCCTAAACCAGTTCTAATCTGTCCAACTAAAGTTTTATCTGAGAACATTTTATCGAAATATTTATCAATAAGAATATCTGTTTTTTCTTTTTTCTGTACAGGTCCAAATGGGTTTGCAAAATATGATTTAACTAAACCTATTTCACTAGTAGTTCCTTTAGCATTACGAGCACCTTCAATAAAAGTAGGTTTAGCAATTTCTGAACTTTCAAAGAATTCTAACTCTTCTCCAACTTCATAGTTATTAGCATATAGGAACATATCAATTGGATATTTTCTTATAATATCAGCATGAGTTGAGATAGGAATAATTATACGAGAGTTAATTTTATCAGGATTCATAAAGATACTTCTATCTATCTCTTTATATGGATAACCTATATCCAAATCATCTAATCTAACAAAAGCACCAATCTCTGTACCAGATGCAGTAAGATTATTATCATCTAATTTAAGAACTCCCATATCATCAAAAATTATTTTCATATCTTTAACATAAGTTTCACTAATTTTTCTAAAAGCTTCTAAACTTTCAGATTTTCCAGCACCACTATCTCCCATAATAATAACATTTTTTTCCAACCCATCTTTAAATGTTAAATTAACCATAGCACCATGTATAGGAAGATATCCAGAATCAATCATTTTAATATTATGTAAAGTTAAAATCATCTTTTTCATATAACCAAAATAATCAATTCCTTCGTTGAAATTAACATAACCAATCATTAAATCATTTTGAGAATCTTTATAGAACTCTGTTCTCATATTAGAATGGAAATCTTTAACACCATACATATAGATAATATCAGGTTTTTTATTTAAATATTCCTCTTTTTTAGCTAATTCAAAAAGATTACTCAGTGTAACACCTTGTGCCATAAAGTTTATATCAAAATATACAAATGCTAAAAGTTCTCCAACTTTAGCAGGGAAACAAATCCAATTATCTAAATTTAAAGTTAAATTTTCAATTGGATTTTCTTTAGTTTCAGCAAAAGTTCCTTTTCTAGTATTTTTACCAGGATATGTAATAAATGGTGGTTGTAATACAATTGATTCAACAAATGGAATTTTCTCTAAAAAAGAATATTCTTTAGGGCATCTCCAAGATATATCATTTAAAATCAATCCAGCATTAACACCAGCATGTAACTGTCTATAAACTCTATGATGTTCACCTAAAATATTTTCCTCAACTAATCTATATGTTTTTAAAATTAAATTAGTGAAACTATTCATAGAATCAATAAAATTTATGTTTTGTAATCCTAAACTAGCATTTTTATTTTGAATAATTGCATATCTTTCATATTTTCTCCAATAAGAATAGAAACCTTCAATAAATTCAAATAATAGATTTTCTTTTTCTAAAAGAGGAGTTAAATTAGGATCAAGTTTTGAAACCTCTTTTTTATCTAATATAATTAAAAGTTTGAACAATTTAATCATAGTTTCAGATATATCTTCTTTACAATTAGTTTTTAAAAATTGAAAAACAGAAGTATTTTTGTTCTCAATTGAATGAATATATTTTGAAATAACTTTTTTAAAAGAATAGCTTGAAAGTAAAGTTTCAGATGTATCACAATATTTTGTTGAAAAATTTAAAATTGCACTATTTCTACCTATAAAAATCTCTTGTTTCATAAAATCCTCCTGAATTATATTATTTAAATTTTGTTATTAATTAAGAAAGAACAGACTTAATTTTTGCTGCAAGCCCATAAATTTTTGATTTTGGAATACTACAAATTGCTAATCTAATAGCTCCTGGAATGATAATAGTGAAAATGTTTTTATCTTTTAATCTCTGAGTAACTTCATCTTCAGAGATATTTTCGAAAGGAATTGTTATAAAGAATCCACTTTTATATGGAAGAATATTTAAATTATTATTTAAAGCTTCTTGTAAAAAAATATCAGTTCGTTCTTTCAACATATTTTTCATCTCATTTTGCTCAACTAATAGTTCATTATATTTTGATTCATTTAAAATAATATTACTAAAAAGATTCATACCACCTTTAGAGATGTTAGACCAAACACTTCTACAAGTATAGATACTAGCATCCGTAAACTCTTCTATAATTTGTTTTGAAGAGGATATTGCAATTTGGGCTCCAACTCTTAAACCATAAGAGCAAAGAGATTTAGACATACTAAAGGTGATAACAACCAGTAAATTTTCTGGAAGATCTTGATATATATCTGTAAAATTATTTTCTTCATTATTAAAATCCATATAAGCAATATCGTTAATCAGGATAATATTAGATAACGAAGAAGCTTCTTTTAAAATATTCATAACCTCTTTTAACTCAAAAGAAGATAGAGTATATCCTGTAGGGTTATGACAAGGATTATTTAAAACTATTACAACATTTTTTTGAGTTTTAGCTAATTCAAAAACAGATTTTTTAAAGTTAATTAAATCAAACTCTTCTTTATTATTAAATAAAGAGTAAGTTTTAAAATCTCCACCAACCTCTTTGCTCATCAATTTATATGAACTCCACATATAATTAGGCAAAAGAACAGATTCACCAGGATTTACATAATTTTTGAAAGTGTTGAAAAGAGCACCACTTCCACCAGGAGTTGCAATAACTTCAAGAAATTTATTTTCAAATTTATTTTTATAATCTCTTCCAAGTACGTATTGTTTAACGGATTCAACAAAATTTACTTCACCACTAATACTTGAAGCATAGTTAAATAAATCAATATTTGAAATGTTTTTATATTCGTGATTAACAATATTTAAAGTATGCATCTCTTCATTGTTATTATAAAAGATACCTAGAGTTCCATTAATAACATTATCTTTACCAAATTTTTCAGCTGCTAATTTAGCATTATTTGCAATTTGAAAACCATTATCAACTACTTTTTTATTTTTAGAATGCTCAGCTAACATAATTCCACCTCGTAAAATTTATTTTTCAAATTCATTTTAAATGAAAATAATAAATTAGTCAAGATAAAAATATTTTATTTTTTTCATAAAAAAAATAAATGAAATTTATTTTTCAAAAAAGTTTCAAAACTAAGGAAGAGCGAACTCTTCCTAAATTTCCTTAAAATTCTTCTAATCTTCTTTCATACATATACTGTGCAAAAGTTAAATCATAAACTTGTAACATTTCTAAATAATCTTCCATTAATCTTTTTACTAAAATAGGAACTTCATCTATTGGTAAAATAAGATTTGGAATTTCAAAAGCTAACGATTGAATAGATTCAGTTAAGATTCCACCCATATAAACTTGCATACAATCTGTTATAACATCATTTATTCTCTTTTTTAATCCAATAAATCCTAACGGAGCAACAGGAATTCCAGCACAAGAGCTTGGACATCCAGAAATTCTAATGTTTTTAGCTTCTTTAAATATTATTTTTTTGTATTGAGGATACTGTTTAGCTAAAGAATCTAATTCAGCTCCAATCATATCAGCAATAGAAACAGAATCTTGAACCCCAATCATACAAATTTTTGAACCAACACAAGCTCTAATTTGCCCTCTTATAGAAAATGTTTCAGTTACAATTTCAGGAATTTCAGTGCTTAAAAATTCATAAATATACTGTAAAGCTGAGCTATGAATTAGAGGTAATACTATATTTTGGTTTATTGTAGCTCTAATTATAGGTGCATTAATTTTTTCTAAAAGATTAGAAAGTTTTTTTGCATTTTCTTTAGTTAAATCACCATTTTTAACATATAGAACTAAAGAAACAATATCTTTAAATTTAGTTTCTTTTACACATAAATTTTTCCATTCGTTAAATTCAGGAGTAGTATTTTCAATATTGAATTTATTTAATCCCGATATAAATTTAATATAATCAACATTTTCAAGAGTTCCATTTTCAATTGTTTCTTTATTGAAGTAATCTAAGAATAGTTTTCTGAACCCTTCGGCACCTACTTTTTCAACTAAGAATCTTAATCTAGCTTGCATTCTATTAACTCTATCTCCACGATCATAGAAAAGTTCGATCATAGCTTTAACAGCTTTAAGTAACTCTTCCTCTGGAAGAAACTCAATTAAAATATGTCCAATTTTACTACCTCTACCCATTCCTCCACCAGAGAAAACTTTAAATCCTTTTTTTCCATTAATTTCTTTTGCAATGAACCCCATATCTTGTACAGCCATAACAAATTCATCTTCTGGATTATTAGAGAATCCGATTTTTAATTTTCTTCCAAAGTCAAAAGCTTTATCAATTAAGAAAACTTCATTTTCAATCATTTTAGCATATGGAGTAACATCAAAGTTACTTTTTTTATCCACTCCTGTATATGTAGAAACTAAAATACTTCTGAAAGTGTTTCCACCTCCGCCTCTAAAATACATTTTTTTAGTATTACAAAGATCAATTGTTGTTTTAACATTGTTAAAATCAACTTCATGAAGCTGATAGTTCTGTCTTGTTGAAAGATGTAGATAAGGTATATTTTGATCAAACATTATTTCAACTAAATCTTTGAAATTTTGATTAGAAAGTTCTCCTCCAACAGCTTTTAATCTAAGCATCATTTTTTTACCTTTTTGCTCATAAATTCCAAATTTAGATCCTTTTTTCTTTAAATCAGGAGATTTAATAGTGTTATTTGAGTAATCAACAATACCAGTTT
This sequence comes from Cetobacterium sp., assembly GCA_051658065.1. Classification (GTDB taxonomy): domain Bacteria; phylum Fusobacteriota; class Fusobacteriia; order Fusobacteriales; family Fusobacteriaceae; genus Cetobacterium_A. The sequence continues at coordinate 8,124 of JBOFLW010000197.1, read as the reverse complement.
CAAGCTCTAAATATTCTTTTTCAATTTCATACAATTTTTTTTCAATTCTTTCCATATAGGGCTCCTTTGTTAAAAATAGATTTACTCCAATATTTTATAACTTTTCGAATAATTATTCAATTTTTTTAAAACTATAATAAAAACACCTTTAAAAACGTAACATTTTTTATCTTAATATGTTATAATAGAACAACAAAACTAAAAAACGGAGGTAATTAATGTGAAAAAAATATTATTGTTGATTTGTTGTTTATCACAACTTTCTTTTGCTTATAAAGCAAAATCAGAAGATTTATCAAAATACTCTATAGAAAAATACACTCCCCAAATTGAAGAAGCTTTAAAGAAAACAGGAATGAGTTATGATGGGTTAGGAGAGATTTATGAAACACCAAATTTAGGTTATTATAACTTTAGTACTGTTGAAAAAGATGGAAAAGTTGTAGCATATATAGGTTTAACTCATATAAAATCTTATAATAAACATGAAGCTTTGATAGCTATAATATCAAATGAAGGGAAATTATTAGGATTCTATCTACCAGATGCTAATCAAAAACATCAAAATGTTCATGACCAAGAATGGATAAATAAATATTTAGATAAAAAAGCTGAAGAATTACCAGTAGATTCTTTAGCAGGTTCAACATTCCATGCATATAGTGTAAATGGAGAGCTTAGAAATGTTTTAAAAGCATTTGAATCAAAAAGAGAAACTTTTAAAAAGTAACAAAAAAGCAGAATTTTAAGTTCTGCTTTTTTGTTACAAAAATTCATTTAAATCATGACGTATAATATTATTAAACTTATCTTCTAAAATATCTTTCAAAATATCACGTTCATCATCATAAAAAATAGATTCATCATATTTTTTAACTTTTAAAGTATAATTTTCACTAAATTCAAAATATTTTTTTGTAACACTATTGTTCGGAGAATATATATTATAAAACCCAGTTAAAGTGATTCGTTTTTTAGCAATAAATATTGTGTTTTCTCCATTTTTTTCTATATTAGTTTCAATAGTTCTAGTATAAATATTAGAAAAATTAAAGTCAATAAAGCTATTATTAGAATTAGGAGAGATGAAATCTGAATATCCTTTAAAAATAATATAATTACCTAAATTTCGATTAAAGTTGTAATCGGCTACTTTTAAAAATGAATTAGTGACCAAATATTCTAATTTTGAAAAACCTCTAAATGAAGATGATACATATAAATTAATTGTAACTTTATTTTCAAGATTAAGAATAATAGATTGCAAAATAGAACTATTAATATAGTTATTTAAAGATTTATAATATAGAATGTTTTGGATAGATTGAGACCTATTGAAATATTTCGTTTCATTTTTATAAATAAAATCTTCAAATATTTTTTTTATAATTATTTTTGAAAAATTATAATCATTATAATCAATTTTGACAGTAGGTAATTTTAAACTTATTTTCTTAAACTCTTCCACTGTTAAAAGATATAAATTTAAATCGTTAATATCCTGAAGTAAAAAAACTTTCTTTTTTAAAATTAAATTTTTAAGTTCTGAAATTTCAGAATATTGTTTTTTATAGTGATTAATTCCAATTAAAGAGTCTGGAGATAAATCTAATCCAGCTATTAAATTTAAAGTGCCATTAGGCGTAATTCCATTTGAATAGTAGCTGTTTATAGAGTTATTAATTTTATTATTTCCAATGGTTGTTAAAATAGCAGAGCAACTCGTAAAAATAAAAATGCAGAAAGCTAAAAAATAAATTTTAAAAATAGATGAATTTTTCATAGAAACCTCCTTATTAGAAGTGATAAAAATATAAGTATAATTATATCATATAATACAAAAAATATTTATTATACTTTTTTCACAAGGAAGTTGAAATAATAGCATTTTTATGATATTATAATCAATAAAAGTTTACTCATATATTTTGGAGATATGGTCCAAAAGTTTCTACGTCCTAACCTTAAATCAGGATGCTATGGGTAGATTTATACATAAAATTTCTTAAATAAATTTTAAGAATATTTAAAGTATAAATTCTATCCTAAATTAGAGTTTATACTTTTTTTTAATTAAAATTGGAGGTTTTATGAGCATCATTCAGAGCAAATTAAATAGTTTCTTTAAAATTGAAGAAAGAGGAAGTAGTATCAAAATAGAAGTTTTGGGAGGAATTACAACTTTTTTAACTATGGCATATATAGTATTTGTAAATCCAGCAATACTTTCAGCAACAGGAATGGATAAAGGAGCACTAATAACAGTTACATGTTTAGCAACAGCTATAGGAACTGCAATAGCAGCTTTTTGGGCAAATGCACCATTTGCATTAGGTCCTGGAATGGGATTAAATGCATTTTTCACTTATACTTTAGTATTAGGTCAAGGAGTAGCTTGGGAAGATGCTTTAGGTGTGGTATTTATATCTGGTTTATTTTTCTTAATAATGACTTTAGGAGGAATTAGAGAAAAAATAGCAAATGCAATACCATCTGTTATTTCAACAGCCACAGCTTCAGGAATAGGTCTATTTATAGCTTTCATAGGTTTGAAGAATATGGGCATAATTGTTTCTAATCAAGCAACATTAGTAGGATTAGGTAAATTCCCAATTACAACAATTTTAGGTATTATAGGTTTTGTAATAATGGTTATTTGTGAAATAAAGAAGATAAAGGGTGGAATACTATTAAGTATAGCAATAACAACTATAATGGGAATGTTTTTAGGAATTGTAAATCTACCAACAGCTATAATCTCTATGCCTCCATCAATATCTCCAATATTTATGAAATTGAATATTTTAGGAGCATTAAAAATATCTTTAATTGGATCAATTTTTTCATTTATGTTTATTGATTTATTTGATTCTTTAGGTTTTATGATGGCATGTTATAAAAATATGGGATTAGCTCAAGGAAAAGATGGAGATATAGGTTTAAAAAAGATGCTTCAAGTGGATGTTACATCAACATTAATAGGAGCAGTATTAGGAACAAGTACAGTAACTTCTTTAGCTGAATCAGCAGCAGGAATAGCAGCAGGAGCTAGAACGGGACTATCATCATTAGTAACAAGTTTATTGTTTATATTTGCATTATTATTTACACCATTGGTTGCAGTAGTTCCAGGATATGCTTCAGCTCCAGCATTAGTTTTAGTTGGTGTGTTTATGTTTAAATCTATTGTAAATATAGATTTTACGGATATGAAATTAGCTGTTCCAGCATTTATAACAATAATTATGATGCCATTAACTTATAGTATTAGTATAGGATTAAGTTTCGGATTTATATCTTATATAATAACTCATATAGCAGCAGGAGAAATTAAAAAAATAAACTTTGCACTTTGGTTTATAGGAACATTATCAGTTTTAAATTTAATGGTATAATTAACTAATTTTAGAGAAAGTAAAACTTTCTCTTTTTTTTTGTTAAAAAAATTGAGAAATAGAAAAAGAGAATGTATAATAAGAGTATTATAAAATAAAATTAAAGGAGATAGAAAATGGATACATTATCATTAGTATTAATATCAATAGGATTGGCAATGGATGCTTTTGCAGTTTCTTTGACAGAAGGATTAGCAATGAAAAGATTAAAAAAAAGAAATATTTTTAAAATTGCTCTTATATTTGGAGGATTTCAAGCATTAATGCCGTATATTGGATGGAAGGTTGGTGCTATTTTTGCAAATAAGATTTCAAAATACGATTATATAATAACAACAATTTTATTGTTATTTGTTGGTGGAAAAATGATTTATGATGGCTGGCAAGAACAAGAGTGTGAAACAGAAGGAAAATGTAGCATGATGTCAAATTTACTTTTACTTGGATTTGCAACAAGTATAGATGCTTTGGCTATAGGATTTTCATTTTCATTAGTTAAAAATCTAGATATACTTTATTCAATTGAAATAATTGGAGCAATAACATTTTTAATTGTTTCTATTGGAGTTTATTTAGGTCATAAAGTTGGGCATTTAATAAGTTATAAAACAGAGTATTTAGGTGGAGGAATATTAGTTTTAATGGGAATTAAAGCGTTTATAGGTCACTTTATATAAGGAGAAATTATGGAAAGGCTCTTTTTTATAAATTTTATATTTTTATTAGCAATTTTACCAATTTTATATATAAGGCGTAGCTATTTTAGAAGAAATATATTTTTAGGAAGATTTCTAGGAAATTACATTTTCATAACTCATACATTATTTTTATTGTTAATAATATTTTCAACAATAAATTATTTTTATACTTTAACTAAAACTAACATGATTTTTTTAGGAGTTATTATATTACCGTTATTTTTGAAATATGCATATAATAATTTTTCAATTGCTAGAGTTATAAAAACAGAAGTTCGTTTAGAACGGTTTGAAGGAGTTCGAAAATTTAAAATAGCATTTATATCAGATGTTCACCTTTCAGCTTTGACAAATAAGAAAAATATAGAAAAATCGTTAAAAAGAATGTCAGAGGAAAATCCTGATGTAATATTTATAGGAGGAGATTTAATTGATTTTAGTTCTAAAGATATTAAATTAAATTTCCAAAATAGCTTTAGAGATGTAAAGCCAAAATATGGAATTTATGCTATTTTAGGAAATCATGAATATCAGGGTGGAATAAAACAAAATATAGAATATATAAAAAATTTGGGTATAAATATTTTAAGAGATGATATTATTCAAATTGAAGGTATAAATATAATAGGAAGAGATGATTTTACAAATAAAAAACGAAAAAAAATAGCATATTTAATGAAAAAAATAGATACAGATTTACCAACAATAGTACTGGATCATAATCCAAATTCTATCCTTGAATCTGTAGCTAATAAAATTGATTTAGAGCTTTCTGGTCATACACATAGAGGACAGTTTTTTCCTTATAATTTAATTGTGAAAAAAATGTATAAAAATTATCATGGATATAAAAAATTTGAAGATACACATACTATAGTGAGTGCGGGTTTCAGTTCGTGGCTAATACCTTATAGAGTAAATAGTACGAGTGAAATAAATATAATAGATTTATATTATTGAGAAACGTATAGTTCGAATGGACTATACGTTTCTTTTTACAAATATAAAATATAAATTTTTTTTGACATTTAAAAATAAATATGATACTGTGCTTTAATTTCAATATTATATTCTGTGTGGGAGGGTGGTATGAGAATAGTTAAAAAATTTGGAGGAAGTTCGGTTTCAACAGTAGAAAAAATAAAAGATATTGCAAAAGATATTGCAAAAAAATTTAAAAGTGGAGATGAAATTGTAATTGTTGTTTCTGCAATGGGAAAAACCACAAATGCTTTAATAAAGTTAGCTAAAGAGATATCACAAAATCCAGATATAAGAGAGTTAGATTCTCTTTTATCAACAGGGGAACAACAGACAACAACACTATTAAGTATGGCTTTAAAAGAGGAAGGGCTCAAAGCTATCTCTTTAACAGGAGCTCAAGCTGGAATTAGAACAAGTGGAGTTCATACTAAAAATAAAATTGAAGGTATAAAAGTAGAAAGAATAGAAAGTAATTTAAAAGATGGAACAATAATTATTGTAGCTGGATTTCAAGGAATAAACGAAGATGGGGATATAACAACTCTTGGAAGAGGTGGATCCGATACAAGTGCAGTTGCTTTAGCAGCAGCTCTAAAATGTGAATGTGAAATTTATACAGATGTAGTTGGGATATTTGGAGTTGATCCAAGAGTTTACAAAAATGCTAAAAAACTTGATAAAATTTCATATGAGGAGATGATGGAGATGGCAAACTTAGGTGCAGGTGTTATGGAAACAAGAGCAGTTGAAATTGGCAAAAAGTATGGTGTAAAAATATATGTTGGTCAAACATTGTCTTCTGAAACAGGAACCTATATTTGTGATGGATGTGAAATAACAGAAAAAAAAGATGTAACTGGCATATCAATAAATAAAAATGTTATAATGATTAATCTAGAGAACTTTATAGGGAATCCTAAAAATATAGCAACTATATTTAACCATTTAGCTAAAAATAGCGTAAATGTAGATATGATTTCTCAAAATGAAGTTTTTAATCCTAAAGGTAGTATAGGATTTACTTGTCCATTAACAGATGAAGAGTTTTTAAATGATTCTTTAGAGAGTATAAGAAAAGAACTACCTAATATAATAGTAAATAAAAGAACTGGAGTTATAAAAATATCTTTAATTGGAATAGGAATGATAAGCAACTTTGGAGTAGCAGCAAAAGTATTTGATACTTTAGCAAGTATAGATGAAGAATTTTATCAGTGTACAACTTCAGAGATTTCAATATCACTTATAATAAAAGAGGATGAAGAGATGAAAGTGGTAGAAAAATTAGCAGAAGTATTTTCGATATAATGGAGGGATTTTATGTATAATATAGCAATAGTAGGAGCAACAGGATTAGTAGGTGGAACATTTTTAAAGGTTTTAGAGGAGAGGGATTTACCAATAAATAAATTATACGTGTTTGCATCGGTTCGTTCAGCAGGTAAAGAGATTATTTTTAAGGGTAAAAAATTAATAATAGAAGAGTTAACAGAGAATAGTTTTGATAGAGAGATTGATATAGCATTGTTTTCAGCTGGAGGAGATATTAGTAAAAAATTTGCTCCAATAGCTAGTGAAAAAGGTGTAATTGTAATAGATAATAGTAGTGCTTGGAGAATGGATAAAAATGTACCATTAGTTGTTCCTGAAGTAAATCCAGAAGATATATTTAAAAATAATGGAATTATAGCAAATCCAAATTGCTCTACAATTCAATCGGTTGTTCCTTTAAAGGTAATAGATGATTTGTACACTATAAAAAGAGTTGTTTACTCTACTTATCAAGCTGTATCAGGAAGTGGAATAAAAGGAATTGAAGATTTAGAAAATGGATTAAAAGGTGAAAAACCGAAAAATTATCCACATCCAATAGTTAATAATTGCTTGCCACATATAGATTCATTTTTAGAAAATGGCTATACAAAAGAAGAGGAGAAAATGATTAATGAAACACGTAAAATTTTAGGTAAAGAAAATTTACCAATAACAGCAACGTGTGTAAGGGTTCCAGTTGTAAATGGGCATTCAGTATCTATAAATATAGAATTAGAAAAAGAAGTTAATATAGAGGAATTAAAAGCAAAATTTAGAGAAAAAGATGGAATAATTTTAGAAGATGATATTCAGAATAATATCTATCCGCTAGCAACTTTGGCTACAGGAAAGGATGAAGTTTTCATTGGACGTTTAAGAAAAGATTTCAGTATACAAAATGGATTAAATTTATGGGTAGTAGCTGATAATATAAGAAAAGGTGCAGCAACAAATGCAATCCAAATTGCAGAACTTTTAATGAAAAACTAATTTTAGAGGAGAAAATATGCTGAAGATAAATCCAAATTTAGAAAAAATAGAGATATCTGTAATAAGAAAAATAGCAGAATCTTGTAAAAAATATGAAAATAGAGGAAAAAAGTTGATAAATTTGACGATAGGAGAACCAGATATTCCTCAGCCAAAAGAAGTAATTAATGAGACTATAGAGTTTATGAAAGAAACTAAATTAGGTTATCCTCAATTAGGTGGAATTTTAGAATTAAGAGAAGAGATAGCTAAATTTTATAAAGAAAAATATAACGTAGATGTAAAAGCAGATGAAATAATTATAACAGTTGGAAGTACTGAAGGTTTATCAACAGCAATTAAAACTATTGTTTTACCAGAAGATGAGATTATTACACCGTTACCAGTTTATCCTGGATATGAACCGCTTATCAACTTGGTAGGTGCAAAATTAATAAAAGTAGATACATCAAATACTAATTTTGAGTTAACAGTAAAAAGTTTAAAAGATAATTTAACTTCAAAAACAAAAGCAATAATTTTAAATTATCCTTCAAATCCATCTGGAGTTATAATTTCTAAAAAGAATAGAGATGAAATTTTAAAATTTGCAAAAGAGAATAACTTGTATATTATAAGTGATGAAGTGTATAGTGAAATAATATTTGAAGATGAACATTATACTTTTTTAGATGATAAATATAGAGAAAATGTAATTTTAGTTAATAGTTTTTCAAAATCTCATTCTATGACAGGTTGGAGAG
>JBOFLW010000196.1:0-1394 GCA_051658065.1 Cetobacterium sp. | reverse complement strand
CTTCATCATGTCTCAATTTACTTCTTGATACAAATACTAAAACTAAAAAAACATCTAGCTCATATGCTGAAAATTCATTAATACTCGTTGCTATATCCTTAGAATATTCAACAGTTTCATGTTTTTTTATTATTTTAACGTTAAATCCTTCTTTGGTATCTATTGGAGTGAAAAATGAAGTTATATAGTTAAAGTCTTCTTTAGACATTACCATACTTCCTTCAGGTTTTTCACTATTTCTTTTCTCCAATTGAATCAAACAATCTTTATCTTCTAAATCTATAAAGTAGATTATATGCTCTGCTTCTATTTCTTCGAAAATACTTTTCAACCATTTTCTTTGATTTACAGTATTTCCTGGAAAATCCATTACGACAGAAATACCGTTAATTAATAAATTTTGAACATGAGGCTTTATAACCTCTTTAAGCCTTTGAGAATAATTTAAGTAATCTGAAAAATCTTTTATTTTATCAGAATATAATTTTTGTAACCAAATATCTTCAGATATTAATATCGCATTTTCAGAATCTGCAACTTTCTTTGATAAAGTTGTTTTCCCTGCAGCCATTTTTCCACAAAATAAATGTAACATACCTTTTTTCATTCTTTTTCACCCTTTTTATTTTTTCAAAATTCTTTTTTCTAACTTTTTCAAATCCTCTAAACTATCAATTACTGACAGCTCACCAAATAAAATTATTCTTTCTCTAGTCGGTAAATCAATTTTGAATATAATAATTGATAGTTTTTCTTTTTCAATGTCTAGCTCACTTTTTTCAAAAACTTCAACTTTCGGCTCTGCTACTTTTATAACTTTTTTATCTAATTTTTCTTTTTTAGATTGAATAATATCTTTTACTTTAGAATTTAGAATCTTAGAAAAACTAACTATCTCAGATTCGTATTTTGAAAGCTCGTTTAAAGCTTTTATTACGTCTTTTTCATCATATCTCTGAATTATCTTGTCCATTGCCTTTTGAGAGTAACTCGTATCTATATATCTATTTTTACGAGCTTTTAGAATAGTAGCTTTCATTTTTTCTGAAATCTCATTCTCTAAAATATCTATTACGTTTTTTTCCACTTTGAAAAATTTTATTTTTTCAATCTTACGCCCTAAACGTTCTTCTGAAAAATGATATTCAAATTTTTGATCAAAATCATTTAACTCTTTCAAAGCTTTTTCGAGTACATATCTTTTCAAATCAGCATAAGTTTTATATTTTTGAGATATTCCAGTCAACTCTTTAATTTCATCAACTGTGAAAATTGGAATATTTATTTTTTCATATTTTTTAAATATATCATAGAAAATAACACTATATACACATCTAAAAGCTCTTTTTTCAAGCAATTTGATTGCTGTATAATATAAACTTTCTTTTTTACTT
>JBOFLW010000195.1:0-2640 GCA_051658065.1 Cetobacterium sp. | reverse complement strand
TAATTTTTTCTAATTTTAAATCTGAAAAATATGGTTCTAATTGGTCCAATATTGGTGACAAAACTTTCTGATCAATACTTCCCATTTTATAGCTTTCAGGAATATTAAGCATTTTTTTAAATTCATCTATTTTTATAATGTACCAATTGTTATTATTAGCTTTATCAAACTGCTTTAGTAGTTTAAACATATTTTTTGAATAAGAACTTTTTAAACTAATAAAATCCATTAAATCAAATTTTGTAAATTTTGTAATATCATTAAGAATAAATCTATAATCTTCGTTTACTTTTATAGAGATTTCTCTTTCTTCTTTTTTTATTTTGTAACTTGTAAATATTGTGAATCCTTCTATATAATTTTCATTTTCAATTTGCATAGTTATGTTCAAAAGTTTCTTATAAGTATTTTGCAAATCTTTTGTAAATCTGTCTAAATTTCTATTAGAATAATTTGATAATTCTTTTAATTCTTGAAAAGATAAAGAAATTTCGTTTGTTCCTTGATTTTTCATCTTATAACAAATCGAAAAAAATAAATCTAATTCTTTTTCTTTAAATTTTCCAAAATTCAACTCATTCATTTTGCTATCATACTCAACAATCCTTTTCATTTACAATACTCTCCAATCTTTATTTTTATCTAATTTTATCAGAAATTATAACATCAATCAACACCTTTTTTTAAAAAAGGTGTTTAAATGTAACAAAAAGGTGTTTATTATGTAACAAAAAGGTGTCGATTATGTAACAAAAGGGTGTTTATTATGTAACAAAAAGGTGTTTATATACCCCTGGCAGGCATTGATTTTAAAGGGCTGCTGGAGAGCTAATACTTATTAATACTATATAATACTTATTAATAGAAAAAGAATAAAAAAAATTAAACACTTTAAGTAATCTTTTTAGAAGATTAAATTTATATATGATTTTTCTTAAAAGAGTGTTATAATAATGGATAAGCAAAAAATATATGTAAGATGGAGAAAAGATGAACTTTAACGAATTTAATTTTAAAAAAGAGATAATGGCACAAATTACTGCTGTTGGTTATAAAGAAGCTACACCTATACAAACTGAAGCTATCCCTGCTATTTTATCAGGAATTGATATACTTGGTCTTGCTAAAACAGGAACTGGAAAGACTGCTGCTTTCGTACTTCCTATTTTAGAGAAGATTGCTACAACTAAGGGAAAAGGAAAAGGTATCAGAGCTGTAATAATTGCTCCTACAAGAGAACTTGCTGAGCAAATTAACAATACAATTTTACAATTAGGAAAAGGTATCAACATCAGAACGTTAGCTGTTTACGGTGGAACTTCTGTTAAGAAGCAAGTAGATGCTTTAAATGCTGGAGTAGATATCATTGTTGGATGTCCAGGAAGAATTTTAGATCATATAGTTCAAGGAAATATAGGATTAAGTAAAGTTGAATTCCTTGTATTAGACGAAGCTGACCATATGTTAGATATGGGATTCTTAAAAGATATTGAGAAAATCGTTAAGCATACTCCTAAGAAAAAACAAACTTTATTCTTCTCAGCTACTATGCCGAAAGAGATTAAAGCTCTTGCTTTCAGAGTTTTAGAAAAAGATCACAAAACAATTGAAATTGAATATAAAGATCCAGTTAAATTAATAGAGCATGAGTTATTCCATGTTGAAAATGATGATAAAAAAGCTAAACTTGTAGAAATTTTAGAAACTCCAGAAATAGAGTCAATCATAGTTTTCACAAACGGTAAGCATAAAGCTAAATACCTTAGTAGAATTTTAGAAACTAGAGGATTCAAAGCTGTAAACTTCCAAGGAAACTTATCTCAAAATCAGAGAGATGCTGCTTTATCTGGATTTAGAAATGGAACTTATAACATCCTTGTAGCAACTGATATCGCTGCTAGAGGTCTTGATATTCCTCAAGTTACTCACGTTATAAACTATGACCTTCCTAAAACTCCTGAAGCTTTTACACATAGAAGTGGAAGAACTGGAAGAGCAAATAAAAGTGGAATTGTTATGTCATTCGCTTCTTCTGAAGAGAAAAAGTTATTAAATGATATAGTTAAAACTAACAACACAGTTTTCGGAAAAGTTCACGGTGAAGAGTGTACTAACCCTAGAAAACCTAAAGAATCTTTCTTTAAAAACAAAACTAAGAAAGAGTTTGATTCTAACAAAAAATCAAAATTCGGTTCTTCAAACAAACCATCATCAAATAGATCTTACTCAGACAGATCGTCTTCTTCTGATAGACCATCATCAGACAGACCATCTTCTGGAAAAACATACAGTGGTAGAAACAAATCTACTAGACCAGCTTCAACTAGAAGTACTGAAAAGTAAAAAAAATATATCCTCGGTCATGACCGAGGATATATTTTTTTTTACACAACCTTAATGTTTCCAACAGAAGATAGCGAAAATTATACAAACCAATATTGTAAAAATGATATATAGATAATCTATTTTCATCATTTTATAATCTCGTAATCTTGTTCTTTTCAATCCATTTCCATAACCTCTAACTTCCATAGAAGTAGCCAAATTTATAGCATTTTGAATTCCAGATATTACAACTGGAAAAAATAAAGTTGTGATATTTTTTATCTTTTCTTTATTTGACATAAAGCTATAATCAAT
>JBOFLW010000194.1:0-1131 GCA_051658065.1 Cetobacterium sp. | reverse complement strand
ATTTTCTTTATTTACTTTTTATTTTTTTTATTTTTATGATAAAATATTATTAAAAATATTTGAGGAGAGTTATGGCAATAAAATATTATGCTTTTATAATTGATCGAGAAAATTATTCTTCTATTGTTACTTCTTGGCCTGAATGCCAAAGTTTAACAAAAGGTAAAAGTGCTCGATATAAATCTTTCAAAACAAAAGAAGAAGCTCAAGAATGGTTGAATGATGGGGGAATCTACGAAGATAAAAAAAAGAAATTTAAAGAGTTAAAAGAAAAGCTAGAAGAAGCTATATATTTTGATGCTGGAACTGGAAGAGGAATTGGTGTTGAAGTACGAGTTACTGATAAATCTGGAACCTCTTTACTTGATGATATAATGCCTGAACATATGATAAATAAATGGGGAAATTATTTAGCACCTGAAGGAAGTACTAATAACTACGGAGAATTGATTGGAGCATACCTAGCTATAGATATTGCTATAAAAAAAAGAAAATTAAAAATTTTTGGTGATAGCAAACTAATTATTGATTATTGGTCTAAAGGCCATTATAATAAAAATAACTTAAATGAAAAAACTATAAATCTAATACAAAAAATATCTCTAAAAAGAGAACATTTCGAAAAACTTGGCGGAACTATACAGCATGTTTCTGGAGATATTAATCCTGCAGATTTAGGTTTTCATAGATAATTTAGGAGGATTTTCATGGAATTTGAATTGTTTGATACGTTACATATTTTTTATTTGGTTGGTTACTCTTTATTTTTCATTTTACTATATTTTAGTATCTTTAATAAATCAAGAGATTTAGAATCTGATTCTCAAAAACTTTTAAAAGTTGTATCTTTAATTATACTTTTAATAAAATGTGGAGAACTTTTTATTAGATATAAGCTAATTGGTGAAGCTTGGTATCAAATTTTACCCTTGCACCTTTGTAATATCACTCTTATTTTTGCTGTTTTTGGAACTATTTTCAGATTTATGCCATTTTTATATGCTACATTTTTCTGGTCTATTGGAGCTTTATTTGCAGTTTTAACACCTGAAGTTAGAGAAACTTTCCCTAGTTTTTTCAACATTAGTTTCTTTTTAACACATTTCTATATTCTTTTTATAGCTATTGTTG
>JBOFLW010000193.1:0-4297 GCA_051658065.1 Cetobacterium sp. | reverse complement strand
GGAAATCTTTCTCAATTACAAAAAAGTTTAAAAAAGATTTGTGAGAACTATCCAGAAGATACTATTGTATACAGTGCTCATACTGAGCCAACAACTTTAGGAGAAGAAAGAAGAGTATTAAAATCAACAGGAATGTTTTAGGAGGAATAATATGAATGCCAAAATTTATGATGTTGTTATTATTGGTGCAGGACCTGCTGGTCTAACTGCAGCTCTTTATGCAGGAAGATCAAATCTTTCTGTTTTAGTTATTGAGAAACCTAGCGTTGGTAGTCTTTTAATGGCCCATAAAATTGAAAACTATCCAGGTATCAATGGTTCACCAACTGGTAAAGATATCTATAATTTAATGAAAGAGCAAACAACAAAATTTAATGCCGAGTTTGTTGAAGCTACTTTCTTAGGTTTTGATTTAACTACTGAGTATAAAATTGTAAAAACAGACAAAGAAAGTTTTACTGCTAAAACAGTTATTATAGCAAGTGGTTGGGCTAAGAATGGTTCTAAAAAACTTCCAGGTGAAGTTGAATATTTAGGTAAAGGTGTTTCATACTGTGCTACTTGTGACGGTGCTTTTACTAGAAATATGACTGTTTCTTTATTTGGTAAAGGAACAGAAATTGCTGAAGAAGCTTTATTTTTAACAAAATATTCTAAAGAGATTCATATGTTTATAACTGATGAAAAAGAAGAATGTGAAGATGAAACTATGGCTACATTAAAAGCTAATGAAAAAGTAAAAATACACCTTTCAACTAAGCTTTTAGAAATCAAAGGTGAAGAATTTGTAGAAGAGGTTGTTGTTGAAGAAGCTGGAGTTCCTACTACTTATAAATCACAATTTGCATTTCTTTATTTAGGAACAAAATCTCTAAAAGAATTGTATGGAGAGGTTTCAACTTTAGATGATAGTGGATATATAATTACTAACGAATCTATGCATACATCTATTAGCGGTATATTTGCTGCTGGAGATGTTAGATCAAAGGCTATTAGACAAGTTACAACAGCTACGTCTGATGGTACTATAGCAGCTCTTGAAGCTATTAAATATGTTCTAAAAAAAGAAAATTTAAAAGCTCAATATAATTAAAATAGAAAAGAGTCAGAATTTTTGAATTCTGACTCTTTTTTATTACAATCTAAATAACATATCCTCATAAGTTGGCACTGGCCATACTTTCTTTTCAACTTGATGTTCTAATAAATCTATAATATCTTTTAAACAGCTTAATAATGGAATAATTTCCTTATTTAAGTACTGAACCTTTTCATATAAACCACTCATCTCATTAGCTATTACTAGTTGAGATTCTAATTGAGCTAAATAATCTTTTAAACGATTTTTTCCAGCTAAAAGTTTCACTAAATGAGCTTTATCTGCTGCTAAAAATTCATCATTTCCTAATACTTCTCTTAAAGACAAAATACTATTTGATATTTTTGAAGCATATTCCATTATTGCTGGATATATCTCATTTCTAGCTATTCTAACCATTGAACTTCCTTCAATATTAACTTGCTTTATATAACGCTCACAATAAACTGAATATCTAGCTTCTAACTCTTCTGGTGATAAAACTTTAGCATCTTTAAATAGGTTGATTATATTTTCTTGCTTATATACTTTTAAACCTTCTAAAGTATTTCTTAAATTTTTCAATCCTCTTTTTTCAGCTTCAATTTTCCAAGCCTCAGTATATCCATTTCCATTAAATACAATTCTTTTATGCTTTTCATATCTATTCTTTATAAGTTCAATAATCTCTTTCTTTAACTCTTCTGGATTTTTTTTCTCTAATTCATCTGCATATTCTCTTATAACAGTTCCTATTATTGTATTTATTATAAATGTTGGAGTTGATGCTGATGCACTTGATCCTGGCATTCTAAATTCAAATTTATTTCCTGTGAATGCAAATGGTGATGTTCTATTTCTATCTGAAATATCTTTTGGTATTTTTGTAAAGTTTTTTACGCCAAATTCCATATTTTCTTGGGCTTCATTTGTTGGAACAATTTCACCTATATTTTTTAGAATTTCTTCTAACTCATCTCCTATGAACATAGATATTATAGCTGGTGGTGCCTCGTGACCTCCTAATCTATGGTCGTTTCCTGGAGTTGCACAAGATGCTCTTAATACATCTGAATATCTATCAACCCCTTCTAGTATTGCTGTTAAGAATACTAAAAATTGAAGATTATTTTTTGATAAAGAAGACGGATCTAATAAATTTTCACCTAAGTTTGTTGCTAGTGACCAGTTACAATGTTTTCCAGAACCATTTACACCTTTAAATGGCTTCTCATGTAGCAGAGCACTTAATTTATGTCTATCAGCTACTTTTTTTATTATATCCATTGTTAATTGATTTTGGTCAACTGCTACATTTGCTGTTGTAAACATAAGTGCAATTTCAAACTGGTTTGGAGCAACTTCATTATGCTTTGTTTTAGCCATAATTCCAACTTTCCACAATTCAGCATCAACTTCATTCATTACTTTTTCTACTTTTTCTTTTATACTTCCATAGTAATGATCATTTAATTCTTGTCCTTTTGGAGGTAGCGAACCAAATATAGTTCTACCTGACAACATTAAATCTTGACGCTTTTCCCAGTATTTCTTCTCTATTAAAAAATACTCTTGCTCTAATCCTAATGTGTTTGTAATTGAAGTTGCAGCTGATTTAGGATCTAAAATTTTCTTTAATCTTAATGCTTGTTCTGATATAAAATCTATTGATCTAAGTAACGGAACTTTTTTATCTAATGCCATTTGATTATATCCAATAAATGCTGTTGGAATATATAATGATTTAGATAATCCCTCTCCTCTTAAGAACATTGGTGATTTACAATCCCATGCTGTATATCCTCTAGCTTCAAAAGTTGATCTTACCCCTCCATTTGGGAATGAAGATGTATCGGCTTCTCCTTTTATAAGCTCTTTTCCTGAGAACTGTGAAACACAGCTTCCATCTGAAGACATTGAAATAAATGAATCATGCTTTTCTGCTGTTAATTCTGTTAACGGTTGGAACCAGTGTGTGAAATGAGTCGCACCGTTTTCTGTAGCCCAGTTTTTTACAGCATTAGCTATCGAGTCTGCAAGTTCTATTGATAATTCCTTCTCGCCATTTTGAACCTTTTTAAACTCTTTAAAATATGATTCTGGTATTCTACTTTTTAATTTATCCTCTGTAAAGCAGAATTTCCCGAAAATTTCTAGCATGTTGTTCATAAATCCTCCTTTTAATTCATTCTACATTGTCGAACGTTGTTCTTTAATCAAAAAATGTTATATTTACAATATACTATTTTTATATTTTTGTCAATCAAAAAATAAAAAAGAGGAGTTATTACTCCTCTCTTGCTCCTAATTCGAACGAAATTATTTTCCCTACAGATATCATTTTAGGTGCTAGTTTTGGAAGTATATACATTAACTTCTCTCTAGTTGCCATTATTGATACTGTTCCTATAAACTCATTGTTCACTTTAAATATTGGTACTGATATACAGTATATTCCCAATTCAACTTCTGAACGTTCTAATGAGTAACCATCTTTTCGAATTTTATATATTTCATTTATTAATGTCTCTTTATCTATAATTGTACTGTTTGTATATTTATGAAGTAAGTCTTTACTAAATATAGCATCTACATTTATATCTTTAGAATATGCTAAAGCTAATTTTCCAGAAGCTGAAGCATTTAATGGAATTTTTGTTACTGAGGTACTTATTGTATAATACATTGAATCCGATTGAACTCGATCTATTAATTTAAGATGTTCTCTTTTAAATAAAAACATATTTACTGTAACTGAAAATTCCTCTGATATTTCAACTAAATATTTATGACCTATATTTTTTATTAAAACATCTTTATTTACAATAAAACTTTTTTCAATAAAAGCTGGCCCTAAAGAATAATTACTATTTTTTTGATTTTGCTCTAGATATGAATTTTTTAGTAGTGTCGAAACTATTCCATGAGCTGTACTTTTACTCAATCCTAATTTTTCACTTATCTCTTTTAATGATAGTTCATGAACCTCTTCATTAAAACAATTCATTATATCTATTGCTCTTTGGATAGATTGTATAGTTTTCCCTTCCATTATTTAAGTCTAAAGTATCCTTCTTCTGTTTTTTCAACTTTTTCCTCTTTTAAAAGTCTTCCCATAGCTCTTTTAAAAGCTTTTTTACTCATACCAAAGTATTCTTTTATTGATTCTGGAGAACTATTGTCATTGAATCTAAAATGAGTTTTTAAAACTTTCATCTT
>JBOFLW010000192.1:0-2386 GCA_051658065.1 Cetobacterium sp. | reverse complement strand
AGAGGAAAAATAGTTATGAGTTTACTTAAAAAATTTGGAGGAGAAGATGAGTTACAATTAAAAGAAAATTTAAAATATGGAAATAAAGAAACCGAGGGATTAAAAGATATTATTGATTATATGACTAAAGTTAAAGATCAAAATAAGATAGAAATAAAAGGATTTAATGATATTTCAAATATACCAGAAGTTTTTAAACAGGATGGTTCAAAAGATTCAGATATGTTTTTACTATCTTTAAATAGCAATAACGAAATTGAAAATTTTACAAAATTAAATGTTAATATTTTAGAAAATAGCGAAAAGGAGATAACAAAAGAGTTTTTGAATGTAGCTTTAAATGATAAATTTGCAAAAGGGGGGATACTTTTTGTAAATACAGATACTTTTTCATATCACTCTGAGCTAAGTTATCTTTTAGAAACTGTTGGGTATAATCTACTTGATACTGTTCGAATAGATAAAGATGATAAGGTTATGTCAACTGAAACAAGTACAACTGAAACTTTAAAATGCAATGGATTTTATAAAAAAATATTTCAAAATTTAAATGAAGTTAAAACTAATCAAAAAACAGAAAAAGAAAAAAATATTCTTAATATCTTCAATGAAGCTGGATATAAAGTAAAAAATTATGATGATGTTGTAGATAAAATAAAGAGTGAGGCAACTCCAGAGTTAAAAATTATAAAAAATACAATAGATGATTTTTTAGAAAAAAAATTAGAAAGAATGAAATACAAAGGTGATTTAAAAGAGATTGTGGATTATGTCCGAGCTGAAATAGGAGAAAAAGATTATGAAGTTTTTAAAGTTTTGTGTTTAGATAAGAACAATAATATCATAAAAAATCAAAATCTATTTAAAGGAACTATTGATAGAAGTGCAGTTTATCCAAGAGAGATATTTAAATTAGCAGTTCAAACAAAAGCTCATTCATTGATGTTTATCCATAATCATCCATCTGGAAACTTAACATTTTCAAGAAAAGATATGTCTCTGACTCAAGAGATGTTAGATTCTCTGAAGCATATTGAAACAAGATTGATAGATAGTGTGGTAGTTTCAAGAAAAGGTTATAAATCAATGGCAGAAGATGGAATTGCAGGATTCCCTAAAGTTATAGAAAAATCAGATAAAATTGAACCAGAAATAGTGGAAAATCTTGAAGTTCAAAAAAAATTAAATTCTGAAAAAAATATAGCTGAAAATAAATTCCAATTCAAAGATTTAGAAAAATTAACCTCTTATGAAGAAAAATTTATTAAAAAAGTCTTAGAAAGGTGTGAAAAGGGAGAAAATCCATTTCAAAACTCTGTTGTTGGAAATGTTTATAATCCAATAAATAATAAAGAGTTTAAAGGTTTAGATGCTCTTATTCTTTTAGAAAGAAGTAGTTTTAAAAACTATAAAGATTCAAGATGGATAACCTTTAATGAAGCTGATTCTGTAGGTGCTTATATAAGAAAAGGAGAAAAGGCAGTAACTATAGAAAAAACAGTTTTAAGAGAAAAGAATGGTGAATTATTAAAAAAAGACAAGTATGATAAAATCTCTCCAAAGGATAAATTAGATTTTTTTCAAAATAATGTGAGAACAGATAAAATAAGAATTCATCTATTTAATGTTGAACAAGTAGAAAATTTTCCACAATTAGGATTAACAAAAGAGAGAAATATAAAAGAATTACTGAAAAATATTCCTTCAAAAATAGAAGAAAGAGAGAAAAATCAGAGCTATTATAGCAGAGAATATGATTCTATAGTTATACCGAAAGGTTTAAGTAATGAAGAGAAAGAGATACAATTATTAAAGCATTTTATCAGTAGTACATCTCATCCTGATAGACAGGATAGAAAGCATGATTTATTATCAAAAGATTATTATAAAGAGGAGTTTTTAAATCTTTTAGCAATGGAATTATTAAAAAATAATTTCTCTATCTATAGAGAGGAAAATAATGTAAAACTTTTGCAAAAGATAGCTCAAACTTATAAAGATTCACCAGAAGAATTTTATCAACTCTTGAAATCTGGAGAAAAAGCTGGGTTAGGAGTTTTGAGTACTCTTGATGTTGAACGTGAAGACTTTAAAGAGCTAAAAGTTAAAATTAACTTTTCTGAAGTTAATTTTGAAGTAAAAGATGGGTCAACTGTAAAGGGAATTGAAGCTTATAATCTTTTATCTAAAGTTATATTAAAAGATAAAGAGCTTCAAATTGCAGTGAAAGATATAAAAAATATAGAATTGGAGATTGAGCATAAAAGATTTAAAACTGGAAAAATTCGTTTAGAGCTAGGCAGTTCTGAGTTTGGAAAGCATGAGATAGTTTCAAAAGCATTAAATCATAAATTTCAGAGTATATTTAAAGATGTTGAACAAAATG
>JBOFLW010000191.1:0-1009 GCA_051658065.1 Cetobacterium sp. | reverse complement strand
GTATTTGAAGCAAGAGCATATGATATGAAATGGATTTATTTGACACAAACCCCCTGCGATTGCTGCCAGGTATCTGAAGTAACTGCTTATGCATGAAAAACGGATCCGAATCGAAATGCACGAGATCGCTGGGACGTAGTTGATGTTAGAGCACAATAATACGAAATGCATTTTTTTTTACCAAAGCCCTGTGGTCGCTGACAGGTATTTGAAGCAAGAGCATATATGAATATGAAATGGATTTATTTGACACAGTCCGCCTGCGATTGTTGCCAGGTATCTAAATTTACAGCTTATGCCTGAACAACGGATCCGAATCGAAATGCACGAGATCGCTGGGACGTAGTTGATGTTAGAGTACAAGAATACGAAATGCATTTTTTTTACATAAAAGCCCTGCGGTCGCTGACATGTATTTGAAGCAAGAGCATATGATATGAAATGGATTTATTTGACACAAACCCCCTGCGATTGATGCCAGGTATCAGAAGTTACTGCTTACGCATGAACAACGGATCCGAATCGAAATGCACGAGATCGCTGGGACATAGTTGATGTTAGAGTACAAGAATACGAAATGCATTTTTTTTTTTTTTTTACCAAAGCCCTGCGGTTGCTGACAGGTATTTGAAGCAAGAGCATATGAATATGAAATGGATTTATTTGACACAGACCGCATGCGATTGCTGCCAGTTATCTGAATTAACTGCTTATGCATGAAAAATGGATCCGAATCGAAACGCACGAGATCGCTGGGACGTAGTTGATGTTAGAGTACAATAATACGAAATGCATTTTTTTTTTTACCAAAGCCCTGCGGTCAACTGACAGGTATTTGAAGCAAGAGAGTGTGAATATGAAATGGATTTATTTGACACAGACCGCCTGCGATTGCTGCCAGGTATCTGAAGTAACTGCTTATGCATGAAAAACGGATCCGAATCGAAATGCACGAGATCGCTGGGACGTAGTTGATGTTAGAGTACAAGAATACGAAATGCATTTTTTT
>JBOFLW010000190.1:0-1159 GCA_051658065.1 Cetobacterium sp. | reverse complement strand
TGTAGAGAAAATAACTTACCAATCGTTGTATTCGATTCAATAACAGAAGGAAATATAAAAAGAGTAGTTCTAGGTGAAAAGATTGGAACAACTGTAATAAACGGATAATTTTTAGGAGGTTAAAATGAGTGCACAAGTAATAATGAATGAATGTAAAGAAAAAATGAGTAGAGCTATTGAGTCTACAAAAGCTAAATTTGCAAGTATAAGAGCAGGAAGAGCTTCTGTTTCTATGTTAGATGGAATTAAAGTTGAGCAATACGGATCTTTAATGCCATTAAACCAATTAGGATCAGTATCAGCTCCAGAAGCTAGATTATTAGTAATCGATCCTTGGGATAAATCAGTTATACCTTTAATCGAAAAAATAATAATGACTTCAAATTTAGGATTAACTCCAAATAATGATGGAAAAGTAATAAGACTTGTAATTCCTGAATTAACTGCTGACAGAAGAAAAGACTATGTAAAGTTTGCTAAATCAGAAGCAGAAAATGGAAAAGTAGCTGCTAGAAATATCAGAAAAGATATGAATAACGCTTTAAGAAAGTTAGAAAAAGATGGAGAAATAACAGAGGACGATTTAAAGAGATTTGAAGATGACGTTCAAAAGTTAACAGATGCAACTATTAAAACTATCGAAGAGTTATTATCTTTAAAAGAAAAAGAGATTACAACTGTATAGTTATAAAATTAAAGAGAGCTTTTAGCTCTCTTTTTTTGTTGATATAATATAGAAAATCAAAAATAAACTACTAATAGATAAAATTAGGAATAGTATATTGTTAGCAAAATTGTAATTACCAGACTCAATAGCAGAATATAATGCCAGAGGAAGAGTTTGAGTTTTACCTGGAATGTTTCCAGCTATTAAAATAGTTGCTCCAAACTCTCCAAAAGCTCTACCTGCACCAAGAATAATTCCAGAAAAAATCTTTTTATAGCTCATAGGCAAATAAATATATTTAATCATATTCAATCCAGAAACACCTAAGCATTGAGCAGTTTCTATATAGGATTTTTCAATGCTATCAAATCCAATTTTTATACTTTGATAGATAATTGGAAGGGAAACAATAATGCCAGCAATTACAGCTCCTTCAAGTGAAAAAATAAATCTAAAATTAAATGCTTTATAAAAAAAATTTCCTAAAAAACT
>JBOFLW010000189.1:0-1176 GCA_051658065.1 Cetobacterium sp. | reverse complement strand
CAACTTATGGAGCAGGAGAGCAAGGTTATAGTGATGAAGTTTCTGTAGAGGAATTAAAAAAATTGATGCCTTTAAATAAATATGGATATTCTAAAAAATTCTTTGATGATTGGGCATTCAAACAAGAAACAGCACCAAAACAATGGATAGGAGCTAAGTTCTTTAATGTTTATGGACCACAAGAGTATCATAAAGGTAGAATGGCTTCAATGGTATTCCATACATTTAATCAATACAATGCAGAGGGTGGAGTAAAACTATTTAAATCTCATAAAGAGGGCTATGCTGATGGTCAACAACTTAGAGATTTCGTTTATATTAAAGATGTTGTAGATATGCTTTATTTCTGTATGTTCAATAAAGTTGAATCTGGAGTTTATAATATTGGAACTGGAGAAGCTAGAAGCTTCCACGATTTATCTATGGCAACAATGAAGAATGCTAGTCAAAACTTCGAATTAAAAACAGAAGAGGTTATTGAATTTGTTCCGATGCCAGAAGATTTAAGAGGAAAATACCAATATTTCACAGAAGCATCAATGAATAAGTTGGCAGAAGCTGGGTATACAAAAAAATTCTGTTCTTTAGAAGAGGGAGTAGCTGATTACGTTAAATATTTAAAACAAGAGGATACTTACCTATAGGAGGAGAAATGAACCCATTTTTACTAGTTATAATACTGGCAATAGTAGAAGGAATGACAGAGTTCGTTCCAGTTAGTAGTACAGGTCATATGATTTTAGTGGAGAGATTTATAAATTCTCCAACTGTTTCTAAAAATTTTATGGATAGTTTTTTAGTAATTATTCAATTTGGAGCTATTTTATCAGTTGTAGCATATTTTTGGAAAGATTTAACACCTTTTGTAAAAACTAAAGATGAACTAAAAGAGAAAATGAGTCTTTGGAGTAAGATAATAGTTGGAGTATTACCAGCAGGTGTTATAGGACTTTTAGCGGATGATTATATCTCTGCTGTTTTCATGGATAACACAACAATAGTAGCAGTTATGCTGATTTTATATGGTATTATATTTGTTTTAGTAGAAAAAAAACAATTTTCTGGAAAAATTGATTCTATAAAAAATATGTCATATAAGTTAGCAATAGCGATTGGATTTTTCCAATGCTTAGCAATGGTTCCAGGAACATCTCGTTCTGGTGCAACTATAATAGG
>JBOFLW010000188.1:0-4612 GCA_051658065.1 Cetobacterium sp. | reverse complement strand
CTTGTTGATCTTGCTGTGCCAACTCTTCAGCCGTCGGTACAAGGCCTTTCGTGTCAATCCCATCCGCAGCCGCGAGGCGTGCAGCGAACTCACTTGGGTTGACCATACGGGCAGCGCCTTGTTCCCCAAAGGTCTCCCTGAGGGTTCGCCCGAAGTTGATGAGCTTAGCCCGGTCGTTCCCGCGTCCCAGGGCTTCAACCCCCGTAATGATCGTAGGATTAACGATGCCCTTTGGGAGGTGCGGGAGCCGCCTGGCTCTTTGCATCTTGGAAATCTTTAGCTTGACGTAAGGAAGCTGGAACTCCTGAGCAAAGAGGGTATAAAACCCGCCCAGGACCATTTCCAATTCCTGAGCCATGTATCTGATCTCTTCCGCCGTCACTCTCTCAGCATCCCGTTGGATGGAGCTGTTTAGGAGGAACGCCTTAGACAGGCGGTCTTCAATTACACGGGCCTGTTTCTCGGCAGTTAAGAAATCGTGGTACTTCTCAGCTTGCAGGGTCGTGACTTCATCTTTGACACCGGGGATAATGTCACCGTTGTTGGCCTTCTCAATATCTTCCTGTTTGGTTGTCCCGTTGGGGTTGACCATAATGAGGAGGCGTGCCGCTGCGCTCGCTCCCTCGATAAGGGACTGTGCCAAGGAATCAAGCGACTTGAAATCTCCAAGGTACTCTTCAACGTATCCTCGCCCATAATCCTCACCATCAATGCGGACCATGCGCAATGCCAACCAAGGCATACGGTCCAAAGGATAGGTCCCCTCTGACTCATGAATACGTAACCCGCAGGCCTCTTGGTAGACTTCCCAGTTCTTCTCTGTTCGAGTAAGGCGGGTGTAGAGGTCGACGGTCTTCTTGTCTTTGTACTTGTTATCCTTCTCGACCATGTCACGGACTTCATCAGGGAGAACCACCCGGTCGATTGCTTCGTGCGCAATGATCTCTAAGGGGTTGCCTGATGGGTCTCGTCGAACTACATAGTTGTGGAGGTTGTAAACCCTCAGCCCAAGGGGACTGTCGTGGACCAGGGAGTTCCCGGCCACAATGAGGTGCTTGACCATCTCAACGATACCGGCCCGATCCCCGGACTTCTCCACTTCGGTCATGACGGCCCGTTCAAACTTAGATAGAGCCGTCTCCATCTTGGTCTTCTGGTCCTTATCAACCTCGTACTGTTCAAGGACGATCTCATCAATGACCATACGGAACATTGGGGTATTAGGAGGAAATCCGGTCATCAATAAGCGTGACGCCAAGTTGTTGACCCCATAGGAACCGAGGGACTGCCAGGGGGTGGGTAGGTCAGACGAGCTGGTATGGCCATGCCTAGGCAGGAGGCTTGGAATGGTCAATTCTGAACATTCAAATGCGCGTCTGAGAAACGGTTCTCTAAACGTGACAAGGGCCTGGTATCGATTCTCGGCGGTGTCGACCGGCGAGAGTTGCCCAGCGGTCCTGTCCTGTGTTTTCTTGGCGTATTTCATTGGTTACCTTGGGATGTTAAGGCCTGCTCCAGCGGAATCGGTTCCGCCTAGGGGGACAACAAGGGAGTTCTTCTGTGCCCCCAGCGACTTACGAAGGAAGTTCTTTATAGGTGCCTCACGTCTCTGGTCGCCGACCGTCAACCCTTTGGCCGTCTCGTTAGGGGCCGGGGGTGGGGGTGGAGGAGGGGGAGGCGTAGGCGCTGCTTCCATCTGTTTCGGGGGCTGCATCATACACATGAGGGTAACTCCTTGAATTATTTACGGAATAATGTAACTTGTTCGTTATACACTGCACGAAGGTGACGGACGACACTGGCTTGTGCGGCCCTCCACCGCAAATCAGCATCGCTATCGCTTCGATCTCCAGCACGATCTGGAAACTGTTTCTCTAAATATTCCAATAGGTTAAGTGGTACTTGTGGTGCAAGGTTCGCGTTCACAGCCCCTCCTGTGGATATCCGAAATATAGCGGTATCCAAGAGGTGGTACTTTATGTATGTTATTGTAATTGTTGATAAAACGGCAGACTGAGGATTTCTCCCCAGCCTGCCAGATACCACGTAGACGGGAATGAGAACTTACCGAGGCTTCATTACCTTCTTGTCCAGGCCTTCCACCCAGGCAGCACACACCGCCGCTACCTGAATGAGCTCCTCCCGAAGGCTGATCCTGTCCCCCTCCTGGATAGCGCGTGCCACCTCCCCCACCTCCTCAACGAGAATGGTAAGACAGGCACTGTGGGACAAGGCACGATCCCGACAGGTATAGGGAAACTTCCCCTCCAGCTTCAGCTTCTCCTGGCGAAGTCTTTCCTTTAGAATCTCAACTGTTACGGTGATTGGGGACATGGTGCCTCCAGTAGAGTGGAGATAAGGTACCGCAACCCCTCAACGGAACTGCGGTTGTAGATAGTGGCATCTGCGTAAATCTCTAATTGAGAGACCTCAGATGCATGTCTGCTAGTGAGTGGGGATACATCCCGGATGATCCGCCACACAACCCCACCCGCATCCCTGATAGACTGTGCCTCATTAACGAAGCGAACATCGTCAATGACAGTAAGAGGGTTATCCTTAATCATACCCATCAAACTACGCGTCCACAGCTCGCCATCGATGAGGTTACGGCCCCACTCGGTACCAAGGGTTTGCATCGCGTGGCGTGGGGTTCTACCCCCCAGCAACGCCGATGGGGTTTCCTTGAGGGCACCGTCAATCTCTTCACTAGTCAATCCGAGAGCCATAAGCATTGCCTTGATAGGTCCGGCGAACCTGGCCCTATGGTATCCATGGGATTGAACCAGTAACTTTGAAACGGTTGTCTTCCCAGACCCCATGTAGCCGACCAGTCCTATGATCTTTGGGTAGCTCATGGATGTTTCTCCTCCAACTTTAAACTCACTCCTCGATACGGCGACACGACAGTCTCGTAGTTTAGCATTTGATAGAAGGTTAACAGGCCCAGATCACGTCTGAATTGAAGCATCTCTATCTCAGTAAGTTCGATGTAATCTATCGGCCGATCCATTTTGAGAGACTCTGTAATGAGGGAATCGATTCTATCTTTAAGACGTGATTTATAGACAATCCTCATAATGGGGCCTCCCAAAGTTTTGGTTTCTTGGTCGTGAAATCGAAGTCCGAAGCATGAAGAATCCTGGCACACCTAGCCATTTGGAGGGCAACCCCCTCGCCCAGCTTGGCCTTACGGTAGGTTTCTACCACCAGACCCCAGGCCCCACGAATATTGAAGCTGAGGAAGTTGTTCTCGTTGCGTTCGCAAAACTGCTCCAACAGCCGCTCGGCCCTCTTGGGGCCGATACCGGGGCAGCCAGGGTAGCCATCCGCAGTGTCCCCTGTGAGCGTCTGGTACATGTGGAAGTACAGAGCGTAGTTCGGACTGACCCCGTGGGTTTCCCTGGAGGTGAGGTTGTAGTACTGGCAGGGGATGGTCTTGAAGTCTTTGTCGATACTGCAGATGATTAAACTTACATCCTCGTCGAACGTCGTGGTAGCCCAAATCCCCAACACGTCGTCACCCTCCAGCCCGGGGATAACGGTAGATCCGTAGGCGGACGTGATGTATTCCCGAAGGGCGTTCCATACGAGAGGCTTGCGGACGGCCTTTCGGTTTTGCTTGTACTTGGGGTAGATAGCCTTACGGAAGTAGTTACCGGTAGGATCAGACAGAGCGAACCTCATCTCGGTAGGCTTCAGGTCCTCCTTGATCTGGTTGATCTTCTGGATTAGGAGATCCTTGGCTTCATTGAAATCCGAGTGGAGTGTCCAGAGGTCGTCCCCCCAGTCCACCCCCTTCTCAGATGTCACTGCAGTCTGGTAAACCAGAATGTCAGCGTCTATCAGGGCGACGGTTTTCATTTTTCGCGCGCTCCTTCTTCTCTTCACGTCGGAAGTGTAGCCACTCCTCTAGGCCGAGCAGGAAAAAGATGATGAAGATGAGCCAGAACACCCACAGGTCAAGGCGGGTCATCGTAAGTTCCCCCTAAAGCCAGAGGCCAG
This sequence comes from Cetobacterium sp., assembly GCA_051658065.1. Taxonomy (GTDB): domain Bacteria; phylum Fusobacteriota; class Fusobacteriia; order Fusobacteriales; family Fusobacteriaceae; genus Cetobacterium_A. The sequence continues at coordinate 607 of JBOFLW010000188.1, read as the reverse complement.
CACCGCGAGGGACACACCGAAGGTGAGGAGGATTCCAGTGACTGCGCCGATTATGAACATCAACATGGCTACTTACCTCTCTTTCGTTTCTTGACTGGAACGAACACACGCACGTCGTTTCCCATAGCGTCCTTCTGCAGACGGCCTACGAGTTTCACGCGGGGGAGTACGGGGGACTCGTCTTCACCAGGAACAGGGCTGGTGAAGAAGATCAACTTATGTTTGCCGGAACTTTTCGGTGGGGATGACCTAAGGCTCTTCTCTAAGTTGAACTTCCCGCGTCCCGTTTTCTGGTCGAATAGAGGGTCTTTTAGATTGTTCATTGGTTCTCCTTGTTGGTTCGTCACGTTCAAGTTCTAGGGAGTATTCACTTCTCTTTCGTTTCAGCATGGGGACTTCTCCCTTGTAGAAGTCGATTGGTTAAAATTCGGTCGAGGTTACGTGTTAGGTTCTTAAGTTCTTGAAGGGTGGCATCTCGCTTGATAGCATTGGCACGATACGAAATAACCATGACATTCCCAGGAACATAACCAAGGGCTGAGACTATTCGGTCTATCGTTGGGGAATTGGATGTAATTTTATTTTGTCCAACAACTAAGGGTATATT
>JBOFLW010000187.1:0-2668 GCA_051658065.1 Cetobacterium sp. | reverse complement strand
TCTGATACTCCGATATGCGATTAGGTTCTAACTAAACTTAACGTGTAAAGCTCGGTAAAGGCGGTTGAGAGTTATCCCTAACAGGTTAAGCTGAGGAAATGCGAACCAGAGGTGGTCGAGGTAATGATAGATCGGGAGTCAATCTATACGGTAAGAATGCACTGAGGTGCTGACAAAGTTTTGAATGTACGGCTCTAAAATCCTATATAACAGAAATGTTGTAACTGCAAAACTGTGGGGTAAGTGGCGACTAGTAAAAATTTTCGATATGAAACTCGCTATACTGTTAAAGGCGGTATCCAGCTTACAGGGCTATAGAAACTACCTAAGTAGATTTAATGATAGAAAATATGGAACGTGGAAAGCAAGACACAACAAAAACCTAGTTAGAGGGTTGGTGAATATAAGTTAAGAATTTAACGAAATTTCTTCGGTCTTGTGAGAGTAGGGGCACAGTACGAATGAAACCATGATAATAAGTGGTGGACGGATAGCCCCAAGTCAATAATTTTAAAATTGTTTTAATTTAGAATTAATAGATAAATGGTCGTAAACCGAGAAAATAAAGTTTCCTAATTCTTAGGAAGAGGGAGGCGTACAATCTATGAGTTTAATAGACTGCATAATTGATGAATCAAATATTTATAGAGCAATTCACACGCTGAAAAGCAACAAAGGAAGTAAAACTCCTGGAGTGAATGGCGAAACCATAAGCGATATATTAAAAATTGAAAATGAAATAGTAAAACGAATTAAATATGATTTAAAGGGCAGATATACACCAGGAATGGTAAAAAGAGTAGAGATTCCAAAAGGAGATGGAGAGTTTAGACCGCTAGGAATACCTAATATCTACGATAGACTAGTACAGCTATGTTTTAAACAGGTATTAGAACCAATAGTAGAAAACAGATTCCATAAAAACTCCTTTGGATTCAGACCAGAACGTAGTGCAGAACATGCGATAGCAAGTTGTAGTCATATGATAAATATAGCGAAACTACATTTTGTTGTAGATATTGATATAAAAGGATTTTTCGATAATATAAATCATAAAAAGTTGATAAAACAGCTTCAGCGATTTAAATCTATCGATAAGAAAACTTTATCAATAATAAAACGTATGTTGAAAGTGGAAACTTTACTACAAAATAAAGAAATTATTCAATCTGAGAAGGGAACTCCTCAAGGTGGAATACTTTCACCCCTCTTAGCTAACATAGTTCTAAACGAACTAGATTGGTGGATTCACAAACAATGGTCGGGAATAAAAACTAGAAGAGAATACTCTACTCTTGGAAATAAAGAAACAGCTTTGAAAGGTACAAACTTAACTGAAGTTAAAATTGTTAGATACGCAGATGACTTTAAACTCTTTTGTAGAAATAGAGGTTCTGCGGAAAAGATGTTCAAACTAGTTAAAATATTTTTTAAAAGATAGATTAAAATTAGAAATTTCTGAAAAGAAATCAAAAATAGTAAATCTAAGAAAAGAGTATAGTATCTTTTTGGGAATAAAATTTAAAGCTATCAAGAATAGAAAGAGATTAACTGCGAGGTCATATATATCTGACAAAGCAAAGAAATCTATTTTAATCCTAATCAAACAACAGGTAAAAGAGCTTCAAAAGAGACGGACAGCCCTGCAAGTCTCTAAATTTAATTCGGTAATACTAGGGATTCAAAATTATTATCGCATGGCAACAATGGTAAATATAGATTTTAGTAAAATTGGTTATATAGTTAATAAATCCTTAGTGAACAGAATAGGGAAACCTTCTGATAAAAAGAATGATAAATATAAACTTCGCTATAAAGGGTACAACTTTAAAGTATGGAACGTAGCAGGAACAACGGTTTTCACTCTACAAGCTATAAAGTTTAAAATACCTAAACTATTTTCGGCGAAAAAGAAAGTTATGAATGTAGAAAAACAAATTGAGATAAACGAAATAGAAGACCCTCAAATAAGAGCAATCTTGAGAGTCGAAAGAAATTCAACTTGTGAAGTAACAGGCGAATATATAAAGGGAAATAACAACTTCTATGTTCATAGGATAGTTCCGAAAGAGCATGGTGGAAGTGATGACCTCGATAATTTAATGTTACTAGAATCTTCATTTAAAACTTTACTGAAAAGCAAAAATAGAGAGGATTACTATAAAGACAATGAGAATTATGCAAAAATATTAAAAACACTTTCTAAATATAAATAAAATTTAAAATTATGATGGAACGCCGTGTGCGGTGAAAGTCGCATGCACGGTGTGGAGCAGGGGAAAAGGTGGAGATAACTTCAAATCCTTACCTATTGCTATAATACATAAATAATAAACTTTCTAAAATTTCAACAATGACTTGGATAAAAACAGCTAACAGCAAAGCTATTAAACAAGCTGGTAAATATTTTATCTCTTTCCTAGTTAATGGTGAAAATAAACTTTGTAACCCAGAAAAAACAGATGGTATCGGTGTAGATTTAGGAATTAAGGAACTAGCTTTTTCTTCTACTGGAGAAAAATTTAAAAATATCAATAAAACAAAAGTTGTTAAAAAATTAGAAAAAAAGCTTAAACGAAAACAAAAAAGTTTGAGTAGAAAATTTGAATGTCTAAAACTTAAAAAAAATGGAGGTGGAACTGCTACAAAAAAGAATATTGAAAAAAAT
>JBOFLW010000186.1:0-5137 GCA_051658065.1 Cetobacterium sp. | reverse complement strand
CTATATGATGTACAATTTGATTTTCTACTTTTATACTGGGAAAGTCACTTAAGAAAAGGTTTCTTCCTTTAATTTTTGTTGTATTATAAAATGGAATCTGAGAGCCATCTTTACATCTGATTAAAACTCCGACATCTCCTATCTGCCCTCCACCCTCTGGATAAGCAACAGATTTATCAAATATAAGTCCATTTTCTGTTCTCTCAATTAAAACTGCTTCACATGATGTTTGAAATTGATTTTTATAATATATTTTTTCTGTTTTCATAATCGCTCCCTTAAACTTTATTGTTAATAAGATTTACAAAGATTAAAAAAAATAGTATAACAGTGATATCAGTGAAATATATATTTAATTCTACAAAACTATAACAGTTATGTCAATGTTATATATCAAAAACTGTAGTACTACAGACGGAGGTTTTATGAAAAATAACTCAGCAGAAAAGAAAATACCTATTTACTTAAAAATTTATGAAGATTTAAAAAATAAAATTGAAAAAAATGAATATCCAGAAAACTCTAAATTGCCATCAATTAGACAACTTGCTTTAAAGTATAAACTAAATAATATTACAATTATGAAAGCTTTTACTCTTTTAGAAAAAGAGGGATATATTATAAAAAAACGTGGCATTGGAATATTTGTAAAATCTAAAGAATCTTTATTTTACAATACACCATCTAATAATCTTATTGAAACTTTTAAAGTTGGTCAATTAAAACAAAATAATCTTATTAATTTTGCAAGTGGAACTCCTTCAGAAGATGTTTATCCATTTGAAATTTTTAAAAAATTATATAGCGATGTTTTAGAAGAGTATGGACCTAAAATTATGTTATACCATCCTACTCAAGGTTTAGATGAGCTTCGAGAAGTCATTAAGAAAACTGTTGAAGATAAAGGGATTCTTATATCTAAAGATGATATACAAATAACTAGCGGTTCACAGCAAGGATTGGATTTGATATTAAAAACGCTTTCGTCTAAAAGAAAAAATAAAATAGTTGTAGGAAATCCAACTTATCATGGTGCTTTAAATACTTTTAAAACAAATTGTAAAATTTATCCTGTAGAAATGGAAGAGGATGGCTTTAATCTTACTCAATTGGAAGAAATCTTATCTGAAGAAAAAATATCCTTTATATATACGACAATGGATTTTAGCTGTCCCACAGGTGTTTCTTGGAGTGAAGAAAAGAAACAAAAGTTAATTTTATTAGCTAAAAAATATAACACTTTGATTGTGGAAGATGATTTTGCATCAGAACTTTCATTTTACAATACTCCTAGAACCTCTATAAAATCTTTAGATTCTGATAATAAGACTGTTATTTACATTAAATCATTTTCTAAAATAATTATGCCTGGTTTAAGATTAGCATATATGATAGCACCAACTGAGCTTATTTCTAAAATAGTGACTGTTAAGTTTACCACAGATATATCGACATCAGCTCTTGATCAAAAAGTTTTAGCTAATTTTTTGAAAGGCAATTTTCTCAAATTACATATAGAAAATCTAATCAAAATTTATAAAGAAAGATATCTTGTTTTAACTGAGAAACTAAAAGAGATACCTTTTTTAGATGTTATTTATAATATTGATGGTGGTTTTTATGTTTGGATAAAACTAAATGATACAATAGATTCGAGTCAATTTTACTTAAAGTGTAAAGAGAATAATATTCTACTTCTTTCTGGAAATGTTTTCTTTTTAGATAATCAGAAAAATCAATATTTCAGACTGAGTTTTGCAACTACAGATATTCCAGAAATTATAGATGGGATAAATCGTTTAAAAATAATTTTACCATAAAATTTAGATTCATTTTTTTTTCGAAAAAAGTAACTTTTTTTTCAGTTAAGCTAATAGAATCAAAACAACTCTTATTGAGTCGCTTTGATTCTATTTTTATACAATACTTCTACAGTTCCATTATAACTAATACTAGAAATTAAAATTAATATATATATTTTAATTTTTTTGCTTAATAATTAATTAATAATTTCCAACCCAATATCTACACAACTTATTATTAATATCTTTTAATATACCATCATTAGCTTCTACTGATTTTCTAGATGGAATATTATCTTCATATATTGTTATTAGTACTTTATTTACTTTTTTCAATTTTAAAATTTCTAATCCTTTTTTTACAATTAATTTTCCGTAACCATTCTCTCTATAATTTGGAGAAATACTATATCCCATATTTCCTCCGTTAATTAGAAGGTTTTCGTTTAGTTCAGCTCGAATTTTAATCACTCCAACTATAATATCATCTATATACATCCAAAATATTTCTTGTGGAACTCTTCCAGGAAGTTGATTTGGACTACAATCTTTTTCATACTTACTTAATAATTTTTTAAAATCTTCAGCATTTTTAGGAGGTGTCATTTCAAACCCATTTTCTCCAAATCCTATATCACAAAGAAATTTATAAACATCTAAACCATCATTGATATTACTTTTTTTCATTTCAACTTTCATCTCTATTCCTCCTATTTTAAAAAATAATATTTATTATACAAGAATTTACAATTTTTATAAAATATATATAAGCCTACCAAAAGGATAAATAATCCCCCCCTTAAAATTACAAATAAAAAGGGGGGGATTATTATTTTATATTTTTAATAACACTCACAGTGTACTCTTGACACCAAAGAGCTGTTTTGGGATTGAACTCCTCATTATGAATCTCTGTATTTGAAAGAACTCTTATAGCTAAAAATGGAATATTATAAGCTTTTGCAGTTTGAGCTACAGCTACTGATTCCATCTCTTCTGTTTGAGTTTTAAATGTTGTATTTAAATATTTGATTCTTTCTATCTCTCTATTCCATTGATCAGCTGACCCTATAACACCTTCAGACAATTTACCATTAGGGTATTTTGTTTTTTTGGCAATTTTTATCAAATCAGAATCACTCTCAAAAGATTTGTATGTAGTTAATTTATTGTCTTTGTCTCTTAATCTTTGAACAACATCAAAGAATATTCCATCTCTCATATTTTCTGAAATACCCTCTTCTTTTCTCTCTGTTCTAATAGCACCTATATTTATAACTTCAGTACCTAAAACAATATCTCCAGTATGAAGAGAGAAATCATGACCTCCAGATGTTCCTTGATTAATTATAATTGTTGGGTTATATTTTTCAATTCCAATAGCTGTTGCTGCTGCTGCATTAACTAAACCGACTTCTGTTCTAGAAACAATAACTTCATGTTCACCTATATTTCCTTTCCAAAATGTCCAAGAACCAATATGATTTTGTGTTGAATTTTCTAAATTTTTAATTAAAAAATCAACCTCCATATCCATAGCTCCCTGAACTAAAATTGTTTCTTTAGAAAATGTTAATGAAGATGCTACTAAAAAGCCTGTTATAAGTTTTTTCATAATTTTGTATCCCCTTTTAATAAGTATACCCAAAACTCTACTGAAATAGTTATTAATTTTTATATTAATAAGCCATAGTAATCAATTTAAGGTTGATTGTAGAGACTCCTCACCGTATCTGAGGTATATATGAGCTGTATAAATAATACCAGTAATTTTTATATTTTGCAAGAAATTGTAATTTAGAACATTTTTAGAAAAATTCTACAACCTTAAATCCATTATAGTCATCTCTCAGTTTTATTTTAGCATTATAACTTTTTCCAGATTTGCTTTTTAATCCTTTTGCAGAGACTATTTCTCCTTTTAATAAATCTTTGAACATCTTTAAACTTATAGCTTCATTTTTCCAAAATAAAAGCCCACAACTACAATTATATGCTTTTTTAGATTCGGTCACATTTAAAGAACATTTTGGGCACTGTCCAATTACAACTCCACTATTAGTTTTATTCTCTAATCTTTCATAATCTCTAGACATTACATTTAAAAAATCATCTTCTACTTTTTTAAGAAGCTTAGATATTAAAGCTCCATTCTCAATCTCTCTTTGAATAATCCACCATTCAGCTGTTACATTAGCTGTTTTAACTTCGTCTGCTATATAGTTATAAACTTTAATTCCTAACTCTGTTGGCTCAATCTCTTTCCCTTTTAGCTGGATATATCTATCTCTAAAAAGATCTTTGATTACAGTTGAACGTGTTGCAGGAGTTCCTATTCCTCCACTTTCCCCTTTTTTATCTCTATCTTTATCTTTGAGTGCTTCTTTTAATTCTGCTTTTTTTACATATTTAGATATAGATGTCATATCTTTTAATAGTGTCGCTTCTGTATAAAGCTTTTTAGGGGCTGTTTCTTTTTCTAAAATTTTATTTGAAATTATTTTAGAATCATATTCTCCAGATAATAGAGAACTCAATGCAGTTGACTCTTCTTTTTCCTCATCTAAATCCTTATCATCTAAAAATTCACGATAACCATATTCTAAAATTTTATTAGAACTAGCTTTTAACAATATATCCTCACCAATTTTAACTTCACCTAAAGTTTTTTCTATAGTAGTTGCATTTAGAAATTGAATTATATAATATTTTGCAATTGCTACATAAACATTTTTTTGCTCTTCATTTAGTTTATTTAAATCAACATCTACTTCTGTTGGAATAATTGCATGATGAGCTGTTATATACTTGTCATTGAAACATTTTGAAATTTTAGTATATTCTAGATTTAAATTTGATATTTTTAAATTTTGAATTATTTTTTGCATAACTTGTGGTGCTTCTTTAAAATGTTGGAAAGATAAATATTGACAATCTGAACGATTATAAGTAATAGCTTTGTATTTATCTCTAAGTTCTTGAGTTATTTTCATAACTTCATCACTGCTATAACCCCATTTTTTATTACAATATTGCTGCAATTCAATTAGATTAAATGGCAAAGGAGCATCTTTTCTTATTATCTCCTTTGTTATAATCAATTTTTGTGTTCCGACAATATTTTTTTGAATATCTTCTAGTAATGATTTTTGAACTACTTTACCATTTTCTAAAATATCTTTTATAGGAACTAAATTTAATTTCAATCTCATTTTTGGATTTTCAACAATTTCTATCTCACTTTCTGAAATATAATAATAAGATTTAACATGATTTTTAATCTCATCATATCTATTTACAATAAGACCTAAAACAGGAGTTTTAACTCTTCCAAC
>JBOFLW010000185.1:0-2245 GCA_051658065.1 Cetobacterium sp. | reverse complement strand
ATTGCTAGAAGGGGGAGTGATATAAAAAGTAGCTTACATTTAAAATTTTTAGCTATTGAAAATGTAGCTTTAGAGAATAACTATTCAATAAAGTTTCTTTGTGAGGTGTGGAACCTGAATAGAAGATCGTACTACAAATGGTTAAATAAATCATCATCACCTCGTCAAATTGAAAATGAAGTTATTAAAGAAAAAATCTTGGAAATATACCATTCGGTTAATAGAATCTACGGTTTTCGTAGAATGACTATGAATATCAATTTTCAAATGAATAAAAAATATAATCTTAAAAGAATATATAGATTAATGAGATATGAACTTAAAATTTCATCTGTAATCAGGCGGAAAAAAGGTAGGTACATTAAGAGCTCCGCAGAGTATAAAGCGGAAAATATTCTAAATAGAGAGTTTTCAGCGGAAGTAGCAGAACAAAAGATATTAACTGATATAACTGAATTTAAATATGGAGTTGATAAGAAAATATATATGTGTGCTACTTTTGATTTGTATGATAAATCAATTTTATCATACTCATTTTCTAATAAAGCAAATACAGAATTAGTACTGAAAGTGTTAGAAAACTCATATACAAAAGAGATTCCTAAAAATGCTGTTCTACATAGTGATAGAGGGGCTCAATTTACATCTTTAGAATACAAAGAAGCTCTCGAAAGATTAGGAGTAACTCATAGTATGTCAAGAGTTGGAAAATGTATAGACAATGGTCCAATGGAAGGTTTTTTTGGAAATATTAAAAGTGAAAAATATTATTTGAAAAAATACTCTAATTTAATAGAATTGGAAAAAGATATTTCTGATTATATCAAATTTTACAACGAAGATAGATTACAAAAGAATTTAGGGAGCTTAACTCCCTTAGCATATAGAGAAAATAATAAGCAAAAAAATGTTGATAATTAAGTTGTGCCCTTGACAGGGTACACATCACTTCGACTAGCGCCAAATATTCTACATTGTTCTGAAATACTAACATAAAGGTTTTCTTCGATTAAAGAAACTGGATTACCTAATAAATCAGCTATCTCTCGAGCTTTTTTTTTAACCAATCGTTCTCAGAGCTAAGTTTACCGATTTTAGCGTAAAGCTCATGTTGTTGCTCTTCAAGAAGTTCAATCTTTTTAGAGCTAGACATATCTTTAGAAAAAACAGAGATACCCGCTGATTTAAACTCATCTACCTAACGAGATATTTGAGAAGGTGCAATACGATGTTCTGAAGCGATTTCTTGAAGAGTTTTTCTTTCTTTAAGCGCTTCAAGAACAACTGCAAATTTAAATTCTGGTGAATATGATTTTCTAGCCACAACCTCATCATCCTAGTTTATTTTATGGTATATTATACCTCAAAATTTTGCTTAAGGTAAGAGGGAAGCTGTCTTAAATCGTTAACCCATTATATTTTTCCACCCAGCCACTTCTAAAGCAAAAGCAATATTATCTTTTACATTTTTAGATTTCAAAAGATTAAAATGCTGAAATATCATTCCAATTTTTTTCTTTTTTCTAAAAGTTCTTTTTTAGAAAGTTTTGCTATATCAATTTTTTTAATTTTTATTGATCCTGTATTTAAATTTTCCAATCCATTAAACAATCTTATTAATGATGATTTTCCTGCCCCACTCAATCCTATAATTCCAAAAATTTCCCCTTTTTTAATATCTAGCGAAACATCTTTTACTGCATGAAAACCGTTGTTGTAAATCTTATTAACATTTTCTAATCTAATCATAATTTTTAATCCTCCCGAGTAAAAAAAAACTCTCACCTTAATTTTTAATTAAGATGAGAGTAAACTAATCAAATTTAGACCTCTCCCATCTTTCTGGAATTAGCACCACACTCTTTGGTAGGTTGCTGAAACGTCGACGGGCCAGTCCCTCGGCATAGCTATCAAGCTAAGCTTTTAATTTTCTGTAATTCATGATAACCTTCTTCAGTAATAACTGAAGGAGGTTTTTTTTTGAATAATAGAAAACTTAGAAAAAAATTTTTAAATACATTTTCAAATAAACATATAGAAGAGATTGCGAAACACTCTAAATTAAAAAAAAGAAATAGTGGTAAATTAAAACCAGAAAATATGTTGTGGTTAGGATGTTTTTCTAACCATAATATTTGTATTGATTCACTTGAAGAAATGGTATCTCATTTAAATTTCGAGAAAAATATCTCTATCTCTCCTCAAGCGCTTGACCAAAGGTTTGGAGAAGAAACCGTAACTTTCT
>JBOFLW010000184.1:0-8507 GCA_051658065.1 Cetobacterium sp. | reverse complement strand
ATTTAAATGGATTATTATTGGTAATATAGATTTGAAAGATAGTGGAGGAGATAACTGTGTTTATAGATGAGGTAATTATAACAGTAAAAGCAGGAAACGGTGGAGACGGTGCGGCTACTTTTAGAAGAGAAAAATGTATACAATTTGGAGGACCAGACGGTGGAGATGGAGGAAGAGGTGGAGATTTAGTATTTGTTGCGGATTCAAATATTAATACTCTAATCGATTTTAAATATAAAAAATTATTCCAAGCTGCAAATGGTGAAAATGGTGCAAAAAAGAATATGTTTGGAAAGTTTGGAGAATCATTAGTAATAAAAGTACCTGTTGGAACTCAAGTAAGAGATATTGAAACAGGAAAATTGCTTTTAGATATGAATAATTTAGGTGAAGAAAGAGTTCTTTTAAGAGGAGGAAGAGGAGGTTTAGGAAATACAAACTTCAAAAACTCAGTTAGAAGAACACCTACAATGGCTGGAAAAGGTAAAGAGGGTGCTGAATTAAAAGTTAAATTAGAATTAAAACTTTTAGCAGATGTTGCTTTAGTTGGATATCCATCTGTAGGAAAATCAAGTTTAATAAATAAAATATCATCAGCAAAATCTAAAGTAGGAAATTATCACTTTACAACTTTAGAACCAAAATTAGGTGTAGTTAGACTTGGAGAAGAAAGATCATTCGTTGTTGCTGATATTCCTGGATTAATAGAGGGAGCACACGAAGGTATAGGATTAGGAGATAAATTCTTAAGACATATAGAAAGATGTAAAATGATATGTCATATAATAGATGTTGCTGGAATTGAAGGAAGAGATCCTATCGAAGATTATGAAAGAATAAATAATGAATTAACAAAATTCAGTGAAAAATTAGCAGGAAAAAAACAAATCATATTAGCTAATAAAATGGATTTAATATGGGATATGGAAAAATATGAAGAATTTAAAAATTATGTTGAATCAAAAGGAAATGAAGTATTTCCAGTATCTGTTATTTTAGGTGATGGGTTAAAAGAGGTTTTAAATAGAACTTGGCATGTATTACAAGATACACCGAGAGAAGAGTTAGAAGAAGAAGCAAATATTATGGAAGTTTTAAGAGCTAACAGAGTTCAAAAAGAACCGTTTACTGTAACAGAGGATGAAGATGGAGTATTTGTTGTAGATGGATCGATTGTAGATGGAGTATTAGCTAAGTACATAATAACTCATGATGAAGAATCGGTAGTAACATTCTTACATATGCTTAGAACTTTAGGATTAGAAGATGCATTGAAAGATGCTGGAGTTGAAGATGGAGATACAGTAAGAATTGCTGAAACAGAATTTGAATTTGTTGAGTAATTTGTGATTTATTTAAGCTGAGCCACTAGGTTCAGCTTTTTTGTATTAAAATTATAAAAGAGGTGAAAAATTGAAAGGTATAGTTATAGCAGGACCTACAGGAGTAGGAAAAACAGAGTTATCAATCAAATTAGCACAAATTTTAAAAGCAGAAATTATTTCGGCTGATTCAGCACAAGTATATAATGGAATGGATATAGGAACAGCTAAAATAACAAAAGAAGAGATGCAGAATGTAGAACATCATATGATTGATATATTAGAACCAATCAAAAAATATAGTGTTGGAGACTATCAAAGAAAAGTTAATGAAATCTTAAATAAAAAAGAAAATAAAAATATGTTAATAGTTGGCGGAACAGGACTTTATATAGATTCAGTAATAAGAGGTTTATCAGATTTACCTGAAAGTGATGAAGAGATAAGAGAAAAATTAATGCAAGAAGATGGAGAAAGACTTTTTGAAATTTTAAAAGAAGTAGATCCAGAAAGTGCAGAGAGTATTCATCCAAATAATAAAAGAAGAGTAGAAAGAGCTGTAGAAGTTTTTTACCAAACAGGAGAAAAATTTTCAATATTATCTAAAAGAAATATAAAGAGTAATAATTTTAAATTTTTGAAAATTGGTTTGGAGAGAGATAGAAAATATCTTTACGAAAGAATAGATATGAGAGTAGATTTAATGATGAAAAATGGTCTTTTAGAAGAGGTAGAATATCTTTATCAAAAATATGGAAATATTCTAAAAAAAATAAACATAATTGGATATACTGAAATAATTTCTTACTTAAATAATGAGATAACAATGGATGAAGCAAAAGATTTAATAAAAAAAAATTCTAGAAATTATGCAAAAAGACAGTTTACTTGGTTTAAAAATGATCAAGAGTATGTTTGGTATGACTTAGATATATTAACTCAAGATGAAATAATTTTAGATATAATAGAAAGATTTGAAAGTTTATAAAGCCTTGATTAGCAAATGATTTAGCAAAAATAGATAAAAGAATATTCTTGATAAAAAAGTATTCGTATGGTATCATTGTACAGAAAAGGCTTTAAAAGGAAGTGCTGGATGATAAAGAAGATTTGTGTTATGTTTTTAATTATTTTGACTGCTTCTTGTTCAAGTTTGGACAGAACGAGTGAAGAAAATTTGTATAATATTGAAAAAAAATTATTATCTAAATTAGAGCTATTAGAAAAAGATTTGAAAAAAAATGACTTAACTACGCTTAAAAATAGCTTAGATGTGTCACTGTCTCAAAGATATGGCATAAGTAAATTGACAGAATATGATTTGTCTAAAGTTAAGTTCTACTTTACAGAACCTATAATTGTAAAAAACTTAGGTAAAAATACAATTGGCTTAAGGTTTAGTGAAGAAGTGTTTTATTTTAATGTAGAATACAAATATTTAAATGGTGATTGGAAAATAACCAAATTTACAGAGAGCAGGTGAAAAAATGCAGAATGAAATAAAACTGTATGTCCCATCCTCTTTAAAGAATCTTTCTATCATTAGGGCAATGACTAAAACATATTTAGAACATCAAAAAGTAGAGCAGAAAGATATTATGAAAATATTATCTATTGTAGATGAATTAGCTACAAATGTTATAGAGCATGGCTACGAGTATAAATCTGGTGATATAATTATAGAACTTCAAAAAAATAATGATGTTATTCATTTGGTTGTAGAGGATAATGGAATTGGATTTGATGAGTCTAAAATTAGTAAAGATGAAGGTGGAATGGGTCTTTTCTTGGCGAAAGCTATGGCAGATACGTTTAAAGTAGAAAAAAAAATCAACGGAACAAAAATAAAAGTAGAAAAAAAAGTTAAGGAGGAAGTATAATAATGACAACAAATTTTGAAATAATCGAAAAAACAGTAGAAGATATAAGAGTGATAAAAGTTTGTGGAGAGTTAGATGCATTAGTAGCTCCAAAATTAAAAGAGAGAGTTGCAAAACAAATAGAGCTTGATATAAATAAATTCGTAATAGATTTTAGTGAATTAGTTCATATAAACAGCTTGGCAATGGGTATTTTAAGAGGAAAATTAAGAGTTGTAAGAGAAATAGGTGGAGATATAAAATTAGTAGGTTTAAATGATCATATAAAAACTATATTTGAAATGATAGGATTAGATGAATTGTTTGATATTTACTTAACAGAAGAGGAAGCTATCGCTAGCTTTAAATAATATTACAAAAGGAGAAAAAATGAATTCAGCAATTGGAATAGGATTAGCTATAGTTGGGCTAGCTATGATAGTTAGTGTTATGTATAAAAAATCAATTATAGATAAAAAAATAGAGGAACTTAATAATTTAGAAGATGAAAAATTAAAAGCAAAAATAAAAGCAAAAGAAATTTTAGAAAGAGCAGAAAAAGAATCTCTAGCTAAAAGTAAAGAGATTGAAATAAAAGCAAAAGAAACAGCTTACCAGTTAAAAGAGGAAGCAGAAAAAGAGATTAAATTAGCTAAAAATGATATGCTACAAAAAGAATCTAGATTAGCTAAAAAAGAGGAAACTTTAGAATCTAAAATAGAAAAAGTAGAAGTTAGAGCAGCAGAATTAGAAGAAGTTAATGTATCTTTAGAGAATAAAAGAAGTGAAATAGAAGACTTGAAAAAAGTTCAAGAAGAAACTCTGGAAAAGATATCTGAAATGACTAAAAATGAAGCTAAAGATATGTTAATATCAAAATTAAAAGATGATTTAGTTCATGAAACAGCTTTAGCTATAAGAGAGTTTGAGTATAAGTTAGAAGATGAAAAAGACAGATTATCTAAGAGAATACTTTCAACAGCAATCGGAAAAGCTTCTTCTGAATTTGTTGCAGATGCGACAGTATCAGTTGTAAATTTACCTAATGATGAGATGAAAGGTAGAATAATAGGTAGAGAAGGTAGAAATATCAGAACTATCGAAGCATTAACAGGAGTTGATATAATAATAGATGATACTCCAGAGGCTGTTGTTTTATCAAGTTTTGATGGTGTGAAAAGAGAAGTTGCTAGAAGAGCGATTGAAAAATTAATAAATGATGGTAGAATACATCCAGGTAAGATTGAAGAGGTTGTAAATAAATCTAGAAAAGAGATAGAAAAAGATATTGTTGAAGCTGGAGAGCAAGCACTTCTAGAATTAGGTATTCCAGGAATGCACATGGAAATTATAAAAACTTTAGGAAAATTAAAGTATAGAACAAGTTATGGGCAGAATGTATTAACACATTCAATAGAAGTTGCGAAATTAGCTGCAAATTTAGCTGCAGAATTAGGAGCAGATACAAAGCTAGCTAAAAGAGCTGGATTGTTACATGACGTAGGTAAAGTTTTAGATCACGACATAGAAGCTTCTCATGCTATAATAGGTGGAGAATTCCTAAAGAAATTTGGAGAAAAACCAGCAGTTATAAATGCTGTTATGGCTCACCATAATGAAGTTGAATTTGAAAGTGTAGAAGCAATATTAGTTCAAGCCTCTGATGCAATATCAGCATCAAGACCAGGAGCTAGAAGAGAAACTTTATCAACTTACTTAAAGAGACTTGAAGGCTTAGAAGAGATTGCAACTTCATTTGAAGGAGTAGAATCGTCATACGCTATTCAAGCAGGTAGAGAAATAAGAATAATTATAAATCCTGAAGTTGTATCTGATGATGCAGCAACAAAAATGGCTAGAGATATAGCTAAGAGAATAGAAGAAAATATGCAGTATCCAGGTCAAATAAAAGTAACAATTTTAAGAGAAACTAGAGCTGTAGAGTACGCAAAATAAAAAAATGTGAGTAAGGAAAATTCCTTACTCACATTTTTTTATTAAAACGCTTTCGCAGTAAATGCTTTTTTTTCGTATTCTTTTAATGAATCAAAAGCAAACTTAGAAAGTGGAAAAACTCCAGATAAATTGATAATAGTCATAAGAGCAAGTCCAAAATCAGCTAAATTCCACATAAATATATTTTGTTGAATTCCACCAAGGAAAATCATACTTAAAGCAAAAACTTTAAATAAAGTTTGTCCTATTTCTTTTTCTGTTAAGAATCTAACATTTACTTTTCCGTAGAAACAAATTCCTAAAAGAGTTGAGAAACAGAAAAGGAATAAAATAACTGCGACAAAGATTTCTCCAAAGACAGAACCTAAATGGTAGTTAAAAGATTTTTGTAACAATTCCATACCATTAAGTCCATTTATAATAGATGGTTTAGTTAAAAGCATAACTAAAGCAGTAGCTGTACATATTACAAATGTATCTACAAAAACTCCTAAACTTTGTATTAAGCCTTGTTGAACAGGATGTGAAACATTAGCACTAGCAGCAGCACAAGGAGCACTTCCAGTCCCTGCTTCATTTGAGAATAAACCTCTTTTAACTCCTTGCATTATAACAGCTCCAATAGTACCACCAATACCTTGTCTAATTCCAAAAGCTTCAGATATTATTTGAGAAAAAACACTTGGTAAAAGATTTATATTTCTAATAATAATAAAGAATACAATTCCAAGGTATAAAACAGCCATAATAGGAACAACTTTATCTAATACTTTAGCTGTTTTATCTGTTTTACCAAATATAACAATTGCAGCTAATAAAGTTAATAAAATTGATATAGTGATAGGACTTATATTGAAAGCAACATTAAAAGATTCTGTAACAGAGTTTGATACAACTTGTAAAACACCAGCCCAACAAATAATTCCAGTGATAACAAAAGCAACACCCCAAGATTTTTTACCTAATCCATTTTTTAAAAAGAAGCAAGGACCACCAAAAAACTGACCATTTTTATCTTGTTCTCTAAATATTAATGCTAAAGTTGTTTCAACAAATGCAGTAGCAGCTCCTAAAAATGCGACAACCCACATCCAGAAAATAGCTCCAGCTCCACCTATAGATATTGCACTGACAACACCAGCTAAGTTACCAGCACCAACTCTAGTAGCAGTACTTATACAAAAAGCTTGAAATGGAGATAAATTTTCTTTGTCTTCATTAGATTTAGTAGTTAAAAGTTCGACCATATGTTTTAAAAATCTTAACTGAACAAAGTTAGTTTTTATTGTGAAGAAAACCCCTGAAAAAATAAGTAAAACAACTAAAATATTTTTACCCCATAAAATTGAATTGAAAAAATTTACAATACTTTCTAAAATTAACATAATATCCTCCTCGAATTTAAATTATAAAAATAAAAAAAGCCTGTGGAAAGTCCACAGGCTGTATAACTTAACAGTTCTATGTAACAAATCCATTCATTACTATTAAAGCAACACAAAATGGATTCGTATTTGTTCAGAAACAAAAATACCAATCCTAGGTCGTATAATAGTAATAATATGAATTTGCATTAAAAACTATTTTTTGTTTCATCACTTAACTCCTTTTGATTATTTTGAAATATTATAACATAATTAGAAAAAAATACAAGATAAAAATAAAAAACAAGGAGTTTTCTTAGTGGGGAATGGCAAAAAATGTATTGGATATATAGGTATAAAATGGTATAATAAATAATAATTTATAAGATTAATAAAGAATTGAGAAGGTGGAAAAATGTTGATAAAAGCTACACTTTTAGTTGTAATAGGTTCTATGATTGGTTGGATTACAAACTATATTGCAATAAAAATGTTATTTAGACCATATAAAGAAATAAAAATTGGTTTTTTAAAAATTCAAGGTTTAATTCCAAAGAGAAGAAGAGAGATTGGTATCAGTTTAGCTGAAACAATTCAATCTGAACTAATCTCTATTAAAGATATAACTAAAAAATTAAGCAATGCAAATATTGAAATACAGATGGAAAATGTAATAGAGGAAATTTTAGAACAAAAACTTGCATCTGAAATAACATCTAAATTTCCAATGTTAGCTATGTTTTTAAACGAGTCTACTTTGAACAAAATTAAAGAGATTATAAAAAGTTCTATAATGGAAAACAAAGATAAAATTATTAAAATGTTATTCCAAACTTTAGAGAAAAATGTAGATTTTAAAGAGATTATAATTGAAAAAGTAGATGCTTTTTCATTAGAGGAACTTGAGAGAATAGTTTTTTCTTTGGCAAAGAAAGAGCTTAAACATATAGAAATAGTAGGAGCAATCTTAGGTGGGCTTATTGGAATGGTGCAATTTGCAGTAACAATGTTTATTTAAGGAGAAATAATGAATAGAATAGTTTCTAACGAAGAACTAGAGCATGAAAGCGAGATTCAAAAGAATTTAAGACCAAAACGTTTAGTTGAATATATAGGTCAAGAGTCTTTAAAAGAAAAGATGGAAATTTTTATGGAGGCTGCTAAAAGAAGGGGAAGTTGTATAGATCACGTTTTATTATATGGTCCACCAGGATTAGGAAAAACAACTTTAGCAGGTGTAATAGCAACAGAAATGGGTGTTAATCTAAAAATAACATCAGGACCAATATTAGATAAAGCTGGAGATCTTGCTGCAATATTAACTTCATTAGAAGAAAATGATATTTTGTTTATAGATGAGATACATAGATTAAATACTTCAGTTGAAGAAATTTTGTATCCAGCTATGGAAGATGGTGAATTAGATATTATAATAGGCAAAGGACCATCTGCAAGATCAATAAGAATTGAGTTACCTCCATTTACATTGATTGGAGCAACAACAAGAGCAGGACTTTTAAGCTCACCTCTCAGAGATAGATTTGGAGTAGTTCACAGGATGGATTATTATAGAGAAGATGAACTCGAAGGAATAGTAAAAAGAGGTGGAAATCTTTTAGGAATTAAAGTTGAAGAAGAAGGTGCAAAAGAAATTGCACTAAGAAGTAGAGGAACTCCAAGAATAGCAAATCGTCTTTTAAAAAGAGTTAGGGATTACTGTGAAATAAAAGGAAATGGAGTTGTAGATTTTAATAGTACAATAAAAGCTCTGAAAATTTTAGGTGTAGATAAACAAGGTCTAGATGAGTTAGATAGAGATATAATAAAATCAATTATAAATAACTATGCAGGTGGCCCAGTTGGAGTAGAAACATTAGCACTTATGTTAGGAGAAGATAGAAGAACAATAGAGGAAGTCTATGAACCTTATTTAGTTAAAATTGGCTATATAAAAAGAACTAGTCGTGGTAGAATGGTTACAGAAAAAGCTTATAATCATTTTGAGA
>JBOFLW010000183.1:0-2204 GCA_051658065.1 Cetobacterium sp. | reverse complement strand
AATAAAACTGAAGCCAAAGCATCCATAGTTTGATATCCGCTAATAAATCCAAAAGAGAAAGAGCTTTCTTTTATAGTAGAGGCAACAGGGGTTCCTAAATCTCCAGTTATTCCAAGGATTGTTATAAGAGAAAGAATACCTAAAATAATAGGAGTTAAAAATTTTCCAAGAATATCAGTGATACTAGATTCATTTAAGACTAAAAACAGAGTTATTCCAAAGAAAATAATAGATGTACAGATAGCTATTATAGTTGGATTTGAATTTTGGAATAATGGTAATACTCCCATTTCAAAAGTTGTTGATCCTGTTCTTGGGATAGCAAATAATGGACCAATAACAAGAATTAATATTGTAGAATAAAGAGAACTAAATCTATTTGAAACTTTATCAGCAAACTCTTCTAAACTTCCGACCTTAGTAAATGCTAAGATACCTAATAATGGTAAACCAATTCCTGTTAGGAAAAATCCTAATCCAGCTTTAAACCATTCTTCACCAACAGCTAAACCAACAGATGGTGGAAACAGTAGGTTACCAGCACCAAAAAACATTGAAAATAGTGCAAAACCTAAAATTAAAATTTCTTTCTTTTTGTTCATTTTGACCTCCAATTTTTAGTATAAATATATATGGAATAAATTTATTTTTAAATAATTAGGAAAATTGTATCAAAAAAAATCAAAAAAATCAAGTTTAAATATTAAATTTAAGGTATTTTTGTACTAAAAAAATGGTACATAGAACAAAAATAACAATTCTAAATATTCTAAACCCTTTAAAAATATAGATGTTTAAGTTCAAAAATACGAACAAAAATAAAAAAAAATTGTTATCTACTAACAAAATAAAATAAATGATACTATTATTTTAAGAAATAAAACTATATACAGAGGAGAGGATTTTATGAACTGGATTAAAATGGTAATAGATTTTACAAATTCAATTTTATGGGAAAAAAATATATTGGTAGTTCTTTTAATAGGAATGGCTCTATATGCAACTTATAGAACTAAGTTTATGCAAATTAGGTTATTAGGGCAGATATTCAAAACATTGAAAGGTTCAGATAAAGAGGGAGAGGGAATAAGTTCATTAGAGGCATTTTATTTAGGAACAGCTTGTAGAGTTGGAGCAGGAAATATAGCTGGAGTTGTAGCTGCAATTTCGGTTGGAGGACCAGGAGCATTATTTTGGATGTGGATGGTAGCTTTATTAGGAGCTTCAACATCATTTGTAGAATCAGTATTAGCAGTTATATATCGTGAAAAATCATCTGATGGAAGTTACAAAGGTGGAACTCCATGGATTATAAAAAATAGATTAAATAAAAAGTGGCTAGGAGTGGCTTATGCAGCTGCATCATTACTTTGTTATGCAGGTGTTATTCAAGTAATGTCAAATTCAGTTACAGAATCAATAGTAGGTGCTTATAATTTAAATACAAAGTTAATAGGTGTTGTTTTAGCAGTCCTAGTTAGTTTAACAATATTTGTAAAAGGAAAAAAAGATACAATTGTAACAGCATTAAATAAAATAGTTCCAGTGATGGCAGTGATGTATTTAGGAGTAGTATTATATATTTTAATAACAAATATTGCAGGAATTCCAGCAGTTATAGCGAATATATTCTCAGCGGCTTTTGGAATCAATCAATTTGCAGGTGGAGCTCTTGGTGGAGTAATCATGCAAGGAGTAAGAAGAGGATTATTTTCAAATGAAGCTGGAAGTGGAAATGGAAACTATGCAGCTGCTTTAGCAGACGTTGATGACCCAGTAAAACAAGGAATGGTTCAATCTTTAAGTGTTTTTGTGGATACATTAATTATTTGTAGTGCAACAGCGTTTGTTATATTATTAGCAGATGGAGCAGCAATAGAAGGTATAAGTGGAATGGTTTTATTCCAAGAAGCATTAAAAAGCCATATAGGATGGATTGGAGCACCATTTACAGTAGTGATACTATTTTTCTTCTCGTTCAGTACAATATTAGGAGTTACTTTTTATGGTAAAAACGCTTTGAATTTTATTAGTGAAAATTCAAAAGTTAATTTAGTTTATCAATTGGTTGTTGTTGCTATGGTATATATTGGTGCTATAGAGCAAAATTTCTTTGTTTGGTCTTTGGCAGATTTCGGATTAGGAATAATGACGATAATAAATATATTAACAATTTCTCCACTAGTTAGTGAAGCAATAGTTTA
>JBOFLW010000182.1:0-27201 GCA_051658065.1 Cetobacterium sp. | reverse complement strand
AAAAAACTAGTTTTAGAAGAATCTTTAACAAGTATAGCGGTTCTTCACGATTTAAATTTAGCTGCAATGTTTTGTGATAAAATAGTAATGATGAAAGATGGTGTTATAAAATTTCATGGTACTCCAGAAGAAGTTTTAACAGAGAAAAATTTATCTGAAATTTATAATTTGAAATCTAAAATAATTAAAAATGAGAATGGGATACCTTATGTAATACCATTAATATAGGAGAAATATGAAAAGGTTAGCATTATTTTTATTAACAATTTGTTTAAGTAATTTGTCATTTGCATTAAATTTAGAGAATGGTTTTATTATTGATTCCAAAGGAAATAAAATAGTAGAGAAAAAGTATGAAAAAATTCTGATACTAGATCCAGCAGCAGTAGAATCATTTTATTTTATAAAAGCTGAAGAGAGGATAGTTGCGATTGCAGATACAGCTAAGAATCCAATTTGGCCAAAAGAAAGAACAAAAAATTTACAAAAAGCAGGCACAATAATGAAGCCTTCAATAGAAAAAGTTTTAAGTTTTAATCCTGATTTAGTTATTTTAAATAGTATGTCAGAAGGTTTTGCAGAAAGTTTAAAAAGTAAAAATATAAATTTTATAATAAATGAAGCTAATTCTTTCAATGAAATTTTAGCAAATTTAAAAATCTACGGAATAATAACTGACAAAGTTGAAGAGTCAGAAAAAGTAGTAGAAAATTATAGAATAAAATTGCAAAAAATAGATGAATCTATAAAGAAAAAGCCTCTAAAATTAAAAGGAGCTTTTTTGTTCTCGACATCACCAATGATGGTATTTACAGAAAAATCTTTACCAGGGGAGGTATTTAAGACTTTAGGAATAGAAAATATAGCAAAAGATTTACCAGGGGGAAGACCAGTGCTAACATCTGAATTTTTACTAATAAAAAATCCAGATATTTTAGTTGGATCAATGGCGATAAAAAATAAAAATGATATTTTAAATAGTAATCCAATTGTAAAAAGAACAAAAGCAGGAAAAGATAAAAATATAATTATAATAGATTCTGATAAAATATTAAGAGGAACTCCGAGAGTTATTGATGCACTTGAAGAGTTATATGAGGAGTTATTAAATGTTAAATAGTATATTAAGGTATTATATAAAAGAGAAAAAACTGCTAACTTATTTTTTAGTTAGCAGTTTTTTTGTAACAGGGCTAGATTTATATTGTCCTATAATAGTTCAAAATTTAATAGACAAATCAATTCCAAGTAAAAATTTAAAAGATTTTTATGTCTATTCATTTTTACTGGTAATAATATATATTGTTAGACTAATACTATCAATTTACTCTAGTTCTAGAGGACAATTGATGGGAAATAAAATAAAATTTTTAATGAGAGAAGATCTTTTTAAAAAGATTTTAAATCAACCAGATAAATATTTTATGGAAAATCAAAATGGAGATATAATTTCGAGAATGACTAACGATTTAGAAAATGTATCAACCTTATTGTATAGAGGTCTTGAAGATTTTTTATTTTCAATATTATCTCTTTTAGGAGCAATGATATTGATGAGTAGATTTAATTTAAAATTAACCATTATAACAATGGTTCCACTACCAATAGCAATTTATTTTGTAATATCACAAAATAAAAAATTAAAAAAAGGTTATATTACAGTTAGAGAAAGTTTTTCAGAATTAACATCTAAAATTCATGATTCATTAAAAACAATCTTTTTTATAAAGGATAATGTTTTAGAAAAAAATATAGAACAAAACTTTACAAAAAAGAACGAACATCTTCTTAATGTTGAGAAAACAAATATATTTAACGTCTCAGTTTTGATGTCAGGAATAAACTTGTATAATCAACTAACTCAACTTTTAGTAATATTTGTAGGTGGATATATGCATATAAATGAAGAGATAAGTCTTGGGGTTATAATTACTTTTATACTACTAACAAATAGATTCAGAGTATACTTATTAAGATTAATGGGACTAATAGACATATTTCAGAGAGGAACAGTTAGTATTGAACGATTTTTAGATGTCATGAACTTACCAGTAGAAAAAACTGGGAATGTGTTAATAGATAATAAAATAGAAAAAATAGAGATTAAAAATTTAAATTTCTTTATTAAAAATAAACGTATTTTAAAAGATTTATCATTAATTATAAACAAAGGTGAAAAAGTAGCTTTTGTAGGAGAAAGTGGAGTAGGAAAAACAACAATATTTTCTCTTCTAAAAAGAACATTTTTAGCAGAAGAGAATACTGTTTTAATAAATAATCATTGTATAACTAATATAGAAAGAGAAAGCTTATTAAATAAAATAGGGGCTGTAGACCAAAAGGATAGTTTGATGAATGGAACTATTTTTGAAAATATAAAATCTGTAAAAAAAGATGCAAAATATGAAGAAGTTGAAGTAGCATTAGAATTAGCTCAATTAAAAGAGTTTGTTGATAGTTTAGATAAAAAAGAAAAAACAAAAATAGGACAAGGTGGAATTAATTTAAGTTCTGGGCAAAAACAAAGAATAGATGTAGCCCGATTGTTTTTGAAAAATCCAGATATAGTTATGCTAGACGAAGGTACTTCAGCACTTGATAATATATTGGAAAAAAAAATAATGGAAAATATTTTAGAAAAATTTAATGATAAAATAATAATTTCTATAGCTCACAGACTTAATACAATAAAAAAATTTGATAAGATAGTTGTTTTAAGTAAAAGTGGAATTAAAGAGATTGGAGATTATAAAACATTGATGGAAAAAAAAGGAGTTTTTTTCAAAATGTATAAATCGGGAAATTTATAAAAAAATAAAAAGGAAAAAAATAAAAAGTTAAGAATAAACAAATTGAGTTAAAAAGGAGGGATGAAATGACAAAATCTATAAAAGGTACTAAGACAGAGCAAAATTTATTGAAAGCTTTTGCAGGAGAATCTCAAGCTAGACAGAGATATACAATGTTTGCATCAAAAGCTAAAAAAGAGGGTTATGAACAAATAGCTGGACTATTTGAAGAAACAGCTTTAAATGAGCAGTATCATGCTAGAAGATTCTTTTCATTTTTAGAGGGAGGACCTGTAGAGATAACAGCAACTTATCCAGCTGGAATAGTAGGAACTACTATTGAAAATCTACAAGAAGCTGCAGAGGGTGAATATGAAGAGTGGGCAGAGTTATATCCAGGATTTGCAGAAGTAGCTCTTGAAGAGGGATTCCCACAAGTTGCAGCGGCTTTTAAAGCTATTGTTGAAGTTGAAAAATTACATGAAAAAAGATATCGTAAATTATTAGATAATTTAAATAAAGAGGAAGTATTTAAAAAAGAAATAGATGTAAGATGGAAATGTAGAAAATGTGGATATGTTCACGAATCAAAAGAAGCACCAAAAGTTTGTCCTTCATGCCTAGAAAAACAGAAAGATTTTGAAATGGAATGCATAAACTATTAAAGCTATTTAAAGAGAGGCTTAAAAGTCCTCTCTATTTTTTTATTTAAAAGAAACCAGAAATAGTGTAAAATTAAGCTAATCAAAATATAACAGGGGGAAGCATGTTAGGAGAAAGTTTAGCATTAGTTACTGCATTTGGATGGGTTGGAAGTTCAATATTTTTAGAAAAAGCTAGTAAAGAGATAGGAACTTTAGCAGTTAATCTCATAAGATTAGTATTAGCAATGATATTATTAGGTGTCATAACTCATTTTAAAAGGGGTATGGTATTACCGTTAGATGTAAGTCAAGAATCTTTAAGATTTTTATCTATTTCTGGTTTATTTGGATTATTTATAGGTGATTTTTTTCTATTTAAAGCTTATATGAGTATAGGTCCGAGGATAACATTATTAGTAATGACGTTTAGCCCAATAGCAGTATCAATTTTAAGTTTTTTTATTATTGGAGAGAGCCTCGAAATTGTAAAAATAATAGGAATGTTGCTTACAATAATAGGAATAGTAATAGTAATTTTAAAGAAAAAAGGTGAAAAAACATTTTCAAAGATTGGAATGATATATTCTATATTAGCAATGTTAGCAGAGAGTTTAGGAATTGTTTTTACTAGAATAGGGTCTTTAAATTATGATTCGTTTGCAACAATACAGGTAAGAACTATTCCTGCAATATTGGCATTTATTTTATACATTTCTTTTAGAGGGAAATGGAAAAATATAAGAAATGGTTTTATAAATAAAAAAGGAATGATTTATATAGCTTTAGGAACAACAATATCAACTTTAGGAATAACATCATTGGTAGAAGCTTT
Organism: Cetobacterium sp.; assembly: GCA_051658065.1. Taxonomy (GTDB): domain Bacteria; phylum Fusobacteriota; class Fusobacteriia; order Fusobacteriales; family Fusobacteriaceae; genus Cetobacterium_A. The sequence continues at coordinate 22,936 of JBOFLW010000182.1, read as the reverse complement.
GAAATATTCAACAGTAGGTGTTGTAAGCACTTTAGCAGCAACAAGTCCAATTTTAATAATTCCAATTTCAATTATATTTTTCAAAGAAAAGGTTTCAATTTTAGAAGGTTTAGGAGCTTTGATATCTTTTATAGGTATAACAGTATTTTTTATTCTTTAATATAAAAATGATTAAAAATTATGAATAAAGGGTCAGAAATTGAGCTTTAAATACTTTGACTTAAAGATACTAAAAAGGTATACTTTGATTGCATATAAATACAAAAGAAATTTCAGGAGGCAGATATGAGCAAAATAGTAGTAATAGGAGCAAATCATGCAGGAACAGCAGCAGTAAACACAATTTTATCTAATTACCCAAATGAAGAGGTAGTTGTATTTGATAAGAATTCTAATATTAGTTTTTTAGGATGTGGAATGGCTTTGTGGATAGGAAAGCAAATTTCAGGACCTGAAGGATTATTTTATTCTTCACAGGAAAAATTAGAGTGCAATGGTGCTAAAGTTCATATGGAAACTGAAATCAAGAAAATAGATTATGATAAAAAAAATGTACACGGAATGGATAAAGATGGAAACGAAGTAATCGAATCTTATGATAAATTAATTTTATCAACAGGATCATTACCAATAGATTTACCAATTCCAGGAAAAGATTTAAAAAATGTTCAATTTGTGAAGTTATATCAACATGCAAAAGATGTAATTGAAAAATTAGAAGATAAAGATTTAAAAAATATAGTAGTGGTAGGAGCTGGGTATATTGGAGTAGAGCTAGCAGAAGCTTTCCAAAGATGTGGAAAAAATGTAGAGCTAGTTGATTTAAGTGATAGCTGTTTATCAGGATATTATGATACAGAGTTTAGAGAAATGATGAAAAATACTTTAGTTAAAAATGGAGTAAATGTAAACTTTGGAGAAAAAGTATTAGAGATAAAAGGAACAGATAAAGTTGAAGAGGTTATAACAGATAAGAAAACATATAAAGCTGATATGGTTATATTAGCAGTAGGTTTTGTTCCAAATAATATTTTAGGAAAAGAAAAATTAGAGCTATTTAGAAATGGTTCATACAGAGTTGACTTAACTCAAAAAACTAATTTAGATGATGTTTATGCAATAGGAGATTGTGCAACTGTTTTTGATAACTCAATCCAAGATACGAACTATATAGCTTTAGCAACAAATGCAGTTCGTTCTGGAATAGTAGCTGCTCATAATGTTTGTGGAACTAAATTAGATAGTATTGGAGTTCAAGGTTCAAATGGAATTTCAATATATGGTTTAAATATGGTTTCAACAGGACTGACTCTAGAAAAAGCAACATCATTAGGATTTGAAGCTTTAGCAACAGAGTTTAAAGATTTACAAAAACCAGGATTCATAGAGGAAAATAATGATAATGTATCATTAAAAATAGTTTATGATAAAAATACTAGAAGAATATTAGGTGCACAGATGGCTTCAACACAAGATATATCTATGGGAATACATATGTTCTCTTTAGCTATACAAGAAAAAGTAACAATAGATAAATTAAAATTATTAGATATTTTCTTCTTACCACATTTTAATCAGCCATATAACTACATAACAATGGCTGCATTAAATGCAAAATAAACAATAAAAATAAAGTGAGAAAATTAACATAATCTTGACATGTTCCTCTATATATTAGATAATATAATATAGGATTAAAATAGGAGGAACAAATAGATGAAAAACAAAAAAATAGTTTCAATGTTATTATTAACTACAACACTACTAGGAGCATGTAGCTCTACTGCAAATACAAATAGAAATATTAATAAAAAGACTAGTGGAACATTAAAAGGTGCAGCAGCAGGAGCATTAATAGGACAATTAGTTGGAAAAGATACTAAAGGGACATTAATAGGAGCTGGAATAGGAGCTTTAGCAGGTCTTGGTTGGGGAGCTTATAAAGATGCTCAATATAAAGAATTTATGAACGCTTTAAATAGTACAAATATTACAGTTACAAATAATAAAGATAGTATTAACTTGAGATTACCAGGTGAATCTTCATTTAAAAGTGGAAGTTCTGTTTTAAATGGAGGATTTTATTCACCTTTAAATTCAATAGCGTACATTATGAATAAATATCCTGAAACAAAAATTCAAGTTTCTGGTTATACAGATAATACAGGAAATCCAAATTCAAACTTAAATTTATCGCTACAAAGATCTCAAAGTGTAGCTAACTATTTATCAGCTCAAGGAGTTTCACCTAGCAGAATATCAAGTGTAGGATATGGAGATAGAAATCCAGTAGGATTAAATTCTACAAAAGAGGGTAAAGCATTAAATAGAAGAGTAGAGATTAATATATATCAAAAATAAAAAAAGACCTTAGGGTCTTTTTTGTTATTAAAAGGAGAAATGATGAATAAAATAAAAATAATGATAGAAAGCTATTTATCAGCACCAAGTACAATTAAAACTCAAAAATTAAAATGGGGATACTTTGTAGGAGGATTTATTGGAATATTATTGTTAACAATTTTTTATTATCTATCTGGTTATGTCGGAGATAAAATATTTATAAAATTAAGTACATATTTTGAAATTCAAAGATATACAGGAGCATTGAAATGGATAATAATTACTTTTATTAGAGTTTTGATGATTTCTATACAATACTTCTTTTTTAAAACAATTCTGTTGGGTATTTTATCTCCATTTTTTAGCTATATTTCAGAAAAAGTGGAGAAATATGAAGATAATATTGATTATAATTTTAGTTTAAAGCAAAATATATATTTTGTATTTAGAGGAATAAAAATTGCTAGTAAAAGTTTTGTAAAAGAGATTCTTTACACTTTAGCTATATTACTTTTAGGGTTTATACCAGTTGTTAACATATCTATTCCAATACTAATATTTATAGTTCAGAGTTACTTTATATCATATAATTTCGTTGACTACACTCTAGAAAGAAGAAAATTTAGTGCTAAAGAAAGTTCTGATTTTATGAAAGAGAATAAAATAGCATTTGTAATTGGAGGGGGAATATTTACAATATTATATTTCATACCAATATTGGGAATAATAGTAGCTCCAATTATAGGTATTGTTGCTTTTACGACAGCAACTTTAAAAATATTAAAAGATAAAAAATAAAAAAATGAATTCAAGTTCAATTCATAGCATTTGAAGCAATAAAAAAGTCAATTGAAACCAAAAATAAATATTTTGTACTAAAAATTGTTATAATAAGATATAAATAAATATTTCAGGAGGTTGAAATGATTAGTTTTATAGGATCATTAATAGCTTTAATTGTGGGTTATATAGTGTATGGAAAATATGTAGAAAAAGTATTTGGAATTAGTGATAAGAAAACGCCAGCAGTTAGATTGGCTGATGGAGTAGATTATGTTGAGTTAGATTGGAAAAAAGCATTTTTAATTCAATTTTTAAATATTGCAGGATTAGGACCAATATTTGGAGCTGTAGCAGGAGCACTTTGGGGACCAGCAGCATTTTTATGGATTGTATTTGGATGTATATTTGCTGGAGCAACACATGATTATTTATCAGGAATGCTTTCAGTTAGACATGATGGAGCAACAATTGCAGAGATTGTAGGACATTATCTTGGAGATAACGCTAAAAAAATAATGAGAGTATTCTCAGTTGTTTTATTAGTTCTTGTAGGAGTGGTATTTGTTAATGGTCCAGCAGGAATATTAGCAAGCATGACAAGTATTAGTACTTTGACTTGGGTAGGAATAATAATAGCTTACTATATTTTAGCAACTGTTTTACCAGTTGATAAGTTAATTGGAAAAATTTATCCAATATTTGGAGCTTCATTAATTGTAATGGGAATAGGAATAGGTGGAGGATTAATTTTCCAAGGATACAATATTCCAGAAATTTCAATGGTTAATTTACATCCTAAAGGAACTTCAATATATCCTTACCTATTTATAACTATAGCTTGTGGAGCAATTTCAGGATTCCATGCAACACAATCACCTTTAATGGCGAGATGTATGAAAGATGAAAGAGAAGGAAGAAGAATATTCTATGGTTCTATGATAGCTGAAGGTGTAATCGCTTTAGTTTGGGCAGCAGCAGCAATGACATTCTTTGGTGGAACTGAGGGATTAATGAATGCAGGTTCTGCTGGAGTTGTAGTTAATACAATATCTAATAGTATTTTAGGAAAAGTTGGAGGAGCATTAGCTTTATTAGGAGTAGTAGCTTGTCCAATAACTTCAGGAGATACAGCTTTTAGAAGTGCAAGATTAGCTATTGCTGATGCAATAAATTACAAGCAAGGTCCAATAAAGAATAGATTTATGATTGCAATTCCATTATTTGCAGTAGGAATAGGATTATGCTTTATAGATTTCGCAATAATTTGGAGATATTTTGCATGGTCAAACCAAACTTTAGCAACAATAGCATTATGGGCAGGAGCAGTTTACTTAGCAAATGAAAATAAAAACCACTGGATTGCAACTATACCAGGAACGTTTATGACTGCAGTAGTTATAACATATATATTAGTAGCACCAGAAGGATTTAGATTATCAGAAACAATAGGATATACAGCTGGAATAATTGGAGCAATAGGAGCTTTAATCTTATTCTTAAAAAAAATAAAAAAATAAAGAAATGAAAAATGTCCTCAAAGTTTAGAGGACATTTTTTTATTTTATTGTTAGAATTTCTTTTAACTCTTTTACTTTATTTCTACTAACAGCAATTTTAAAATTGCTATTAATAACTTTTAAAATGTAAGTACTGTTAAACCAAGGTTCTACTTCTACAATTTTATCGATATTAACAATATAAGATCTATGACATCTAAAGAATAAATTATCAGTTAAAATATTCTCTAATTGAGAAATTTTCATTTTAGATGAGTACATTCCATTTTCTGTAAAAATATGAGTTTCTTTTTCATCAGCCTCAATATAAAGAATATCATTAGTAGAAAGAACAAACATTTTAGAATCTAAATTAACAGTAATTTTTGTTATGTTAGAATCTTTAATGGTAGAGCTATTTTTACTAAATTCTTCAGTAAGATTATTTAAAACATTATTTATTCGTTCTTCTGAATAAGGTTTTAAAATATAATCAAAAGCTTTAATTTCAAAAGCTTGAACAGCATAATCTTTATATGCAGATATAAAGATTAACTTTATTTCCTTATTGAAACGATTAATAATTTTACCAAGAGTCATTCCGTCAAGTTCTGGCATATTTATATCTAAGAAAACAACTTCTACACTATTACTTTCAATATATTTTAAAGCGTCTATAGGATTTTCAAATTCATTTTGAATTTCAAAACTACCATTATTGTTAATAAAATATTTCAATTCCTCTCTTGCTGGAAATTCATCTTCAACTATAATACACTTAATCATAACCCCTCCGAATTTATATAAAATGAAATTTTAGTTCCTTTTTGTAATCGTTCAATTATTAAACCTTTACCGTAAATAAGTTTTAAACGATTATGAACATTTTTTAAGCCAATATTTTTTTCTATTTTTTTATCTATATTTTCAATAACTTCAGAATTAATTCCAACTCCATTATCTTCAATTGATACAATAATTTTTGAATCTATTTTTTTAATAGCTATTTCTACAATTCCAAGTTCTCTCTGCTTTAAAATTCCATGTTTTATACTGTTTTCAACAAGTGGTTGAATAGTTAAACTAGGAATTTTGATATCATCTAAATTTTCATCGAAGTTATATACTATATCAAATCTATTGTGAAATCTAGCTTTTTCAATATTTATATATGCTTTAACTTGTTCGAGTTCTTTTTTTAAAGGTACAAAATTAGATGAATTTTCAAGATTATATCGAAGATAAACTGAAAGATCAATTATGATATCTCTAGCTTTTGCAGGATCAAATCTGACAAAAGAAGCTGTTGTGTTTAGTGCATTAAATAAAAAGTGTGGATTTATTTGAGATTGTAAAGCTTTAAGCTCAGCATCTTTAGCCATATTTTTAAAATCTTCAATTTTACTGATTTCTAATTGAGTCGAAATTAATTGAGATAAGCCAATTGCTAAATACTTTTTACGAGATGTAATATTTTCTTCATTTTTAAAGTAAATTTTTAAAGTACCTGAAACTTTATCATCTTCAAATAGAGGTGCAATAATACAGGATTTAATTTTTTCTTCAAAATAGGAAAAATCATTAAATTGGCTATTTCTATCAAAAATTAAAACTTGACCATTGGATAATACTTTTTTTGTAGCCTCACTTTGAATTTCTTGACTCTTTAAATCGATACACTTGTTTTTAAAAGCATTTGCAATAACATATTCTTTATTTGTTATTGCAACAGTTTCTGCTTTTAAAGAATTTAAAAGAATCTCACAAACATTATCTAAAGATTCTCCTTTTTTAAAAAATGGAAGAGTTTGATTTGCTATTTCAAGAGTAAGCTTTGCTTGAGTTCCAGCTTCTCTTTCTTTTTCTTCTAAAATTTCTTCTGTAATGATAATAATGCTGGCTATTCCAATACCATTTATTAAAAGCATAGGAAGATAAAGATTTTTAACAATATCGAAAGCTAAAACTTTATCTTTTGATAAAATTAAAATGAATAACATACTTAAATTTTCAACAAGTATACCTGCGAAAAATCCAAAAAGTGATCGATTTGAAGAGCTAGATTTTTTATAAAAATAACTTGTAATTACTCCGCCTAAAAGTGTAGCAATAGAGCAAGGAAGAGCAGTGAAGTTATTGATACCACTATAAAACCTATGAAGGCTAGCAATAAAAGCTGAAATAATAGCAACTTCTGGACCAGCAAGCATTCCACCTACGATTATACCAACATTTCTAGTATTAGCAAGAGCTCCTTTGTATTCTACTCCAATATAGGTTCCTAGAATAGCAAGGCTAGAAAAAATAATAGAAAGTAATAAAATAGTTTTTTTAGAATGTTTTTCTTTAATAAATATATTTTTAGCAGATTTAAATCTAGAAAAAAAGAAAGCAATAGCTATTATATATCCAAGAGTATTAAATAATTTAATTGTTAATTCAAACATGTGGACTCCTCAAAAAATTATGATATTAATTATACCATAAAAAAAGAAAAATAATAAAATTAAAGAAAAATATTAAGAGAATATAAAAAGTTGAAGGAGAAAACTATGTTTGATGAAAGGATTACTATTTTAAAAAAAGTTCAAAATATAGATGGTAAATATATTTTATACTGGATGCAAGAGTCTCAAAGAACAAAATATAATTTTGGATTAAAAAAAGCTATAGAAGTATCAAATGATAAAAAATTACCTCTTTATGTAGTTTTTAATTATATAGAAAATTATCCTGAAGCTTCTAAGAGGCATTTTGATTTTATGCTTCAAGGTTTAAAAGATGTTAAAGAAAATTTAAAGAAAAAAGGAATAAAATTTATATTTTTAGTGGGTGATGCTGAAACAAATATAATTAAAATTTGTAAAAGTGCAGAATGTATAATATGGGATAAAAGTTATTTAAAACTTCAAAGGGAGCAAAGAAAAAATATACTAGATAAAATCACTGTAAATGTAATTGAGGTTGAGAGTAATGTTGTTGTTCCAGTAGAAGTCGTGAGTAAAAAAGAGGAGTATAGTGCAAAAACATTGAGAGATAAATATAAAAAAATTAAGGAATTTTTTTTGGTTCAATTTAGTGATTTAGAATATTTAAATAGTAATTTAAATATCGAAGAGATAGAAAAAATGGATTTATCTAAAAAATATATTCCAAAAAGTAAGAAAAAATTAGATGGTGGTTTTTTAGGAGGTGAAATAGAAAGTGAAAAAATATTAGATTATTTTTTAAAGGAAAATATTAGAGAATATTCAAAAAAAGGACCTGATAACGATAGATCATCCAAACTTTCACTTTATTTACATTTCGGTCAAATATCTCCATTGGAAATTTTATTTAAAGTTCAAAATTCAGAAAATTTTTCAGAAGAAAAAGAGAGTTTTTTAGAAGAGCTTACAATACGGCGTGAACTAGCTATAAATTTTGTTTATTATAATATTAATTATGATAAATGGGAAGGAATAACTTATAAATGGGCTTACGAAACTTTAAAAAATCATACTGCTGATAATAGAGAATATCTTTATTCTTTAGAAGAGCTTGAAAATTATAAAACACACGATTCACATTGGAATGCTTGTCAAAAAGAGATGGTAAAAACAGGTTATATGGATGGGTATATGAGAATGTATTGGTGTAAAAAAATTTTAGAATGGTCTGAAATTCCACAAAAAGCTTATGAAATAACAATTTATCTAAATAATAAATATTTTTATGATGGAAGAGATCCTAATTCGTATGCAGGTGTAGCATGGTGTTTTGGAAAACATGATAGAGCTTGGAAAGAAAGAGAGATATTTGGAAAAGTGAGATATATGAATTTTGCTGGGCTTGAAAGAAAATTTGATATGGAGAAATATGAAGAAAAAATACTAGAATAAAAAGGAAAATGCCCTTCTAATCAAAATAATAAGGTATCAATATGTTAATTAATTTTAAGGAGGAATTGTAATGAAGAAAATAACTATGTTATCATTATTAGTTTTAAGTGCATTTATGATTGGATGTTCAGGAGAAAAAGAGGAAGCTAAACCAGTTCCAGAAACACCAGCTGTAGAGGCTCCAGTTGTACAAACACCAGAAGCAGTAACAGAAGAAAAACCAGTAACTGAAACAACTACAGTTCAAGATGTTGTAAAAGAAAATGTTCAAAAAGTAACTGATACAGCTGTAGAGTCTGTAGAAGCAACATCTGATAAAATTGGAACAGAGATTGAAAAGGTAGGAGACGCAGCGAAAGAAAAAGTAGATGAAGGAATGAATTTATTAAAAGAAAAAGTAGCAAACTAAATATAAATTAACAAGGAGTAGATAACTATTCCTTGTTTTCATTTATAATCTGTTCTAATTTTTGATAAGTAAATCTAACAATGCTTTCACAACTAATATTCTCTTTTTTCAAATAGCTACAAAGTTCAGAATTAAATTCTTTTTTAAATTCAGTTAATAGTTTATTGCAAAGAGGACGAGCATTATTAACTTCAGAAAAATTTTCTCTTCCTTTGATAAAACCAATAACAAGAACAGCAGCATTAACAGCACCACATAAACTATCAATAGTAACTCCACTTCCCATACCACTACCTAAAGCAACTGGAATTGATAAATTATTATTTTTATTAAAAGCATCTATAATACTTTCAGCACAATTTAGTTGACCTTTTACGTATTCAATTTTTTTATTCATAATAAAACTCCTTTGTAAATTTTAATTTAATTATAAATGGAAAAATTGAGTGTGTCAATAAATACTAATGATAATGAGGGGGAATATTATGATTCAAAATTTAATTAAAAAAATATTAATAATTTTAAACTTAGTTTTAGAAATAATTTATAATGTATTAAATAAATTCTTAACACTTTACTATATATTGTTTATATTTGGTTTAATTTTATCAATAAAAAACAAAACTGTAAATTTAGAATCAATAATATTTTCGACGGTATTTTTAATTTCAACACAAATATATTGTAAGTATTATCAAAGAATAAAACTACTTTTAGAAAAAAATAATATAAAAAGATAAGGAGAGATATTATGCTTACAGGATTAAAAGTAATATTAATGTTTTTAGTAGTGCCTTTAAGTAAAATGAGTAAAGTTAATGTAGAGGCATTTTTAAAAAATCCAGACAATTATGGAATTGTATATCCTAATGAGAAAGTATATAGTGCTTACGATAATAAAATAAATTCTTTTTTAATAACAAGTACAAGAATAATAAGTATATTTAAACTAAAAAATAGAATTAAAATTTTTTCAATCCCATTATTTCAATTGGGAACATTAGATACATTTAGTTTCAAATTATTAAAATTAAATGCAATTTGTATAACATCATCACCAGGATATAATTTTTATTGGTTTTTTAGATATGAAGTTTCAATGGAAAATTTATCAAATGAGATATCTAAAGTTGTAGCTGATGTTCAAATTAGCGGTGGATCAAAATTAGAAGAAATTTCATAATATAAAAGAAGAGAACTCAATTTAATTTAGAGTTCTCTTCTTTGTATATTAAAAATTATAAATAAATGCTTTTTCTGTTAAAACTTTAATTTTAGAGTAATCAATATCCTCATCATTAGAAGAACATCTACCAGAAGTTCCACATCCACCACAACTTCCTGAAGTGTTACATCCACCAGAAGAACACCCACCACAAGATTTTTCTTCTTCACCTTTTTCATAATCAGGATTATTTTTTAGAAAATTTTCATAGCTTTCTAAATATCCTTTTTGCATAAGTGAAGCATAAACATTTTCTAACTCAATTTCATTGATACCTAAATTTTTCATAATAGCTCCATCGCTGTAAACCATACCACTTTTTAAAAAATCTAAAACGTCTAATTCTAATTTATTCATAATGTTTATCACCTCATAATTACTTGAATATAACTATTTTAACACAAAAAAAAAGAATTGTTAATTTTTTTGAGAGCATGATATAATTGAGTGAAAAACTATTGGAAAAAGTTGGAGGAAAAATGGAAGAAAAAGTATTTGAAACAAAACAAGAAATGGTTGTACATTCTATAAGAAATGCATATAGAAAAAAAATATGGTCTAAATTTACAAAAGCTATAAAAGATTTTGATTTAATAGAAGATGGAGATAAAATAGCAGTAGGAGTATCTGGTGGAAAAGATAGTTTATTACTTTCAAAATTATTTCAAGAATTAAAAAGAGATAAAAGCAAAAATTTTGAAGTAGCATTTATTTCAATGAATCCTGGATTTGGAGCTATAGATTTAGAACAATTTAAAGTAAATTTAGAAGAACTAGGAATACCTTGTGAAATATTTGAAGCAAATGTATGGGAGATAGCTTTTGAATCTTCACCAGAAAGTCCTTGTTTCTTGTGTGCAAAAATGAGAAGAGGAGTGCTTTACAATAAAGTAGAAGAATTAGGATATAATAAATTAGCTTTAGGGCATCATTTTGACGATATGATTGAAACTACATTAATAAATATGTTCTATGCAGGAACAACAAAAACAATGATACCCAAAGTAAAATCAACAAGTGGAAAATTAGAATTAATTAGACCATTAATTTATATAAAAGAACAAGATATAATAAACTTTACTAAAAAAAATGAAATTGCAGCAATGGCTTGTGGATGTCCGATTGAATCTGGTAAAGTAGATTCAAAGAGAAAAGAGATAAAAATTCTTTTAGAAACTTTAGAAAAAACAAATCCTCAAATTAAGCAAAGTATATTTAACTCTATGAAAAATATAAATTTAGATTATGTTTTAGGATATGTATCTGATAAGAAAAAAGGTGATTTTTAGTGTTAAATATAAATAATATAAATGAATTAAATAACTATAAATTTCAGTCATATACTTTTGAAGTATATGAAGATAAAATTATAATCCTTAACTCAAAAGAGGATATTAAAATAGAAATTTTATACAATGAAAGTAAAAGAATAAAATTAATAGATAAAATTTATAAGCAAACTGGTTTAAGAATAAATTTTAACAATATGAATGATAAAGAGATTTTATCGTTTATTCAAGATAAAGGATTTGAAAAAACATTGTGGAGTCCAATCGGAAAAGCAATGCACGACTATAAGATGATAGAGTCTGGTGATAGGGTTGCAGTTGGAATTTCAGGAGGAAAAGATAGTTTAACAGTTTTAAATGCTTTAATTAGAATAAAAAAAATATCAGGTATATCTTTTGAAATATTCCCAATTCACATTCATCCTGTGGAAGAGGGTGGAAATTATGGAGAAATTCAAGACTATTGTAAAAAATTAGGTGTAGAATTACAAGTTATAGAAACATCAATAGGTGAGAGTATTCTAACAAATGAAAAATTAAAAAATCCTTGTTTCATGTGTGCTAGAGTTAGAAGAGGTATTTTGTATAAAGAGATGCAAAAGCAAAATATAAACAAATTGGTTTTAGGTCACCACAAAGATGATATTATAGAAACATTTTTATTAAATGTTTTATATCAAGGAAATATGGGAGTAATGAAGCCAGCTTATGATTCAGAAGAATATGGATTAAAAGTAATAAGACCACTTGCATATGTTGAAGAAAAAGAAACAATAAGATATGCTAAGAGATTAAAATTACCTATATTACATAATGATTGTCCTTATGAAACAAGTGATAATTCAAAACGTTTAAAAGTAAAAAAAATGATAGAAGAGTTATCTAAGGATAGTCCAGATGTAAGAAGTGTAATGTTACACAGTATAAAAAATCTGTTTGTATAACAAAGCTTTGATTATTAAAGTTTTGTTCTTGACAAATTTAGAATCATAGAATATAATTCTAGTATAGATATAATGTTTACTAGGAGGGTTTATTCGATGACGCCATTAGTTTTTGCAGAACAAAACAAAGAGTTTGTTATAAAACAGATAAAAGGAAGAGATCAAGACAAGAATAGACTTACAGAAAATGGATTTTGCATAGGAAATAAGATATGTTTAGTTAAAGATGATAAATCTAATTATATAGTTAAAATAAATGATACAAAATATGTTTTAAATTTTGGATTAGCAAATAAAATAATGATTGCAAATAAATAATATTAAATCACAGAGTAATCTGTGATTTATATTTTAAGAATATATTTTGAGATACAAAATATATCTAACGCTAATAAATCGGGAGGCTTTCAATGAAATTAACAGATTTGAAAAGAGGAGAATCAGCAAAAATTATAAAAATTGGAAAATTGGGAGAATTAAAAAAAAGATTAGTTGATATGGGAGTTACAAATGGTGAGATAATAAAGTTAGAAAGAAATGCACCTTTAGGAGATCCTCAAGAGTTTATTGTTAAATCAACAAATATAGCAATAAGAAAACAAGATGCACAAAATATAGAAATAGAGATAGATGGGTAGGAGAGAGAAATGATAAAAATAGCATTTACAGGAAATCCAAACGTAGGAAAATCTGCATTAATAAATGCTGTAGCGGGGTCAAGTTTAAAAGTTGGAAACTGGGCAGGAGTTACAGTAGAAAAAAAAGAAGCAGAGTTTGAGTATAAAGGTCAAAAAATTCAGTGTATAGATTTACCAGGTGTATATAGTTTAAGCCCATATACATTAGAAGAGAAAATAACAAGAGATTTTATAATAAATGAAAAACCAGATGTAATAATAAATATTATAGATTCAACAAATTTAGAGAGAAATTTATATTTAACAATGTTATTAAAAGAGTTAGGAAAACCGATGTTAATGGCTTTGAATCTTTTTGATGAATTTGAAAAATTAAATTATAAATTAGATACAAAAAAATTCTCTGAAATGATAGAGATGGATATAGTTATGACATCTGCAACAAAAAGAACAGGTCTTCAAGAACTGCTAGATAAAGCTTTGGAGATATCTAAAGCGAAAAAGGATAAAAATTATACATTACTATTTGATAAATGCTTGGAAGCAGCTATAAAAGATGTAAAGTGTAAAATAAAATGTAATGAAAAATTAATATCTGCGTCTCAAAAATTTGGTGAAAACTTCTTAGCAATAAAGTTGTTAGAACAAGATTCTCATCTTTTAGAAATTTTAAAATCTGATTTTTCTTATGAAATAGACAAAGATATAGTAGAACTAACTAAACAATTAGAAGGTGACCACGATGAGGACATTGAAACAATTTTTGCAGAGGGAAGATATGGAACAGTAAAAGGAATTTTAGCTAAAACATTTACAACATCGATTAAATCTAGATTGGATTTTACAGATAAAGTGGATAAAATTTTATTAAATAAGTTTTTAGGGCTTCCAATATTTTTCTTAATTATTGTAGGATTAATGGGAACTGTTTTCAATGGATCAGCTCCATTAATTGATTGGGTTGATGGTTTTGTTAATAATTATATAGGTAAGTATGTAGGATTATTAATAGATGAAAATACACCAGATTGGCTGGCATCATTAGTAGTAGATGGAATTTTAGGTGGAGTAGGTGGAGTAGTTGTATTTGTTCCACTAATGTTATACCTATATTTCTTCTTAGCAATATTAGAAGAAAGTGGATATATGTCTAGAGTTGCATTCTTAATGGATAAAATAATGACAAAATTAGGTTTAAATGGAAAAGCATTTGTTCCAATGGTATTAGGATTTGGATGTACAGTTCCAGCTATATATGCAACAAGAACACTAGAAGATGAGTCTTCTAGAAGATTAACAGCAGCAATGGCACCATTTATGTCATGTGGAGCAAGACTTCCAGTTTACGGATTATTTACAGCTGCATTTTTCGGTTCTAAAGCAGGATTAGTTGTAATGTCTTTATATGTTTTAGGAATTGTAATAGCTATTTTAACAGGATTAATATTAAAAAACTTTGATATGTTCAAAGCAGAGGGAAGAGCATTACTAATAGAGTTGCCTCCATATAGAGTACCTAGTTTGAGAGTAATATTCAAATCAACATTAGATAGAACAGGGTCATATTTGAAAAAAGCAACAACAGTAATAATGGGAATGTTAATGATTTTATGGGCTTTAACATATTTTCCGAATAATGGAGATACATCAAATTCATATATGGCAAAATTTGGAAAAACATTCCAATCAGTATTAAAGCCTACAGGATTTGCAGATAGATGGGAAACGGTAGCGGCTATACCACCGAGTTTAGCAGCAAAAGAGATTGTTGTTGGATTTATGGCGCAAGTATTAGTAACAGAAAATCCATCAGAAGATTCAAGTGAAGAAGTGGAAGAAACTACATTTTTACAAGATACAGTAGAGCAAATAGCAGGATTAGGAATAGCTATAAAAGACTCTGTAGTAGGAATTGTAAGTTTTGATATAGATGGATTATTTAGTGTTCCTGAAGCTGATGAGATAGAGGAAGAGGGAAGAGGAGTAGTTGCTGCAACTAAAATGCTTTGGACGGATGAATTAGCACCGTTAAGAGCATATTCATTTATGGTATTTATTTTACTAGTAGTTCCTTGTGTAGTTACTCTAAGTGCTATAAAGCAAGAATTCGGTTATAAATTTACAGGATTTGTAGTTACAATGCTTCTAATAGTTCCATACGTTGTATCAACACTTATATTCCAAGTTGGAAAATTATTTTTTTAACTCTTTAAATTAGGAGGGAAAATGAAAACGTTAATTTTAATAGGAATTGTATTAGTGATAGGTATAGTTGCCTTAAAAAGCTTATACAAAATGTTTAAAGGTGATAGTGGTTGCAATTGTTCAAAAGCTACAAATGGAAGTTGTAGTATAAAAGATAAGTGTAAACATTAAAATATAGTAAAAGGAGTAACCAAGATAAAAGTTACTCCTTTTTTTGTATAGTTAAATTTCGGATTTTTTTAACCAGTGAATTTTTTCGATAGTATCATCGGGCTCGATATCAACAGTCATCATATTATAAATAAAATCATCTAATGGACAAACGAGAACAGCCATTACAACATTATCAGGAAGAGACATTCTAAAACTTTTTAACTTTTTTAGAAGAAGGTCAACTTTATCTCCAGAAACAATCAAATGAAACACAGCTTCTGAACCAGGCCAAACATGATTGTTTAAATGTCGGATACCATGTTCCCAACTTCCTTCTAGCTTGGTTTGAACAGTGTAGTAGTGAAAACCAATAGAATGTAAAAAAGTTTGTAAATTGTTTTTTTGAGAATCATTAATATATACAACTGTTCTTTTAGTATTTTTTCTATCAATAATCATAAAAACCTCCTAAAAAAATTGCTAATACTTTATTACTATATAATTAAAAAAAAAGCAATATCTGAATATCGTAAAAATTCTTACAGAATAAGAACATGTAAAAAAACAAGTCACAACTTTTAAATAAAAATATAAAAAAAGTACACATTTTTATAAATCTATGCTATAATCTTATGAATGAATATAAATAGTTTAAGGAAGTGAATATGGAAAAAGTATTAACATTTAGAGATTTAGGTTTAACTGAAAAAACTTTAAAACCTTTAGAAGAAAAAGGTTTTGAAAAGCCAAGTCCAATACAAGCATTAACTATACCTGCATTATTAACTGGAGATAAAGATATCATTGGTCAAGCACAAACAGGAACTGGAAAAACAGCAGCTTTCTCTTTACCAATATTAGAGAAAATAGAGAAAAGTACAGGTCATGTACAAGCAATAATACTTGCACCTACTAGAGAGTTAGCAGTTCAAGTAGCAGAAGAGATAAACTCACTTGCACACGGAAGAAGATTAAAGGTAATTCCAGTTTATGGAGGACAATCTTTAGAGCAACAAAAGAGACAACTTAACAGAGGCGTGGATATAGTTGTTGGAACACCAGGAAGAGTAATGGATTTAATGAACAGAAGAATTTTATTACTTGATAAAATCGATTACTTCATACTTGATGAAGCAGACGAAATGTTAAACATGGGATTCGTAGAAGATATCGAGAAAATTTTAACTGAAACAAACAAAGAGAAAAGAATGTTATTCTTCTCTGCAACTATGCCAGCTGAAATTTTAAAAATAGCAAAATCTCACATGAGAGATCATGAAGTTTTAGCTGTTAAAAAGAAAGAGTTAACTACAAACTTAACAGAGCAAATTTACTTCGAAGTTAAAGAGAGAGATAAGTTTGAAGCTTTATGTAGAATAGTTGATATCGAAATCGATTTCTATGGAATTGTTTTCTGTAGAACTAAGAATGACGTTAACGAATTAGTTGGAAAGCTTCAAGATAGAGGATATGATGTTGAAGGTCTTCATGGAGATATCAGCCAAAATCATAGAGAAGTAACTTTAAGAAGATTTAAGAACAAAAACTTAAACATTCTTATTGCAACTGACGTTGCTGCAAGAGGAATCGACGTAAATGATCTTACTCACGTAATCAACTATGCAATTCCACAAGAAGCAGAAAGTTATGTACATAGAATTGGAAGAACAGGAAGAGCTGGAAAGCAAGGAACTGCAATAACATTCATAACTCCTTCAGAGTACAGAAAGTTACTTCAAATTCAGAGAATTACAAAAACAGAAATCAAAAAAGAGCAAGTTCCAGGAGTTAAAGATGTAATCTTAGCTAAGAAAACTAGACTATTTGATAATGTAAATAACTTAATATCTAATGGAGATGCTGAAGCATACCAAGATATGGCAAAAGAGTTATTAGAGCAAGAAGCAACTCCAATAGAGATAATAGCAGCTATATTAAAGAACTGTTATGATGAAGAGTTAGCAGAAACTAACTACTCAGATATTGAAAGTGTTTCAATTGATAAAACAGGAAAGACAAGATTATTCATTGCTTTAGGAAAGAAAGATAAAATGACTCCTAGAAAATTAGTAGACTTAATATCTGAAAAATCAAAAGTACATGAATCTAAATTAAAAGGTGTAGAAGTATATGAGAACTTCTCATTCGTTTCAGTTCCATTTGTAGAAGCAGAGACAATAGTTGAAATCTTCCAAAGAGACAGAAAAGGAAGAAAACCTTTAATAGAGAAAGCTAAACAATCAAGAAAATAATTTAATAAATAGAGAAAAGCTGTAACTAGGGAAACCAAAGTGCAGCTTTTTTCAGCATAAAGTTAGGAGAGTGTTATGTTAAAGAAACTTTTAATTTTTTTATTATCAATATTGATTTTATTATTTTCAATTTTTAAGATATATTTATATAAAATAGAGACTAAAAATAATTATAAAGTTGAGTTCAACCTGAAACCAGGAATAACTTTGAACTCAGTTTTTCAGAAAATAGGTATCGCAGATTCGATTTTTTTCAAGATATTTTTAAAGTATGAAAGAAATTCAGGAAAAAATATAAAAGCTGGATATTATGAAATTAATGGAGAGTATTCATACAAAGATATAATCCAGATGATGGAAGAGGGAAGAGTTAAATATACAATATTGACAATTCCAGAAGGGTATTCAATAAAAGAGATTGGAAGACTTCTTAAAGAAAAAGAGATAGGTTCAGAAGAGGGATTGAAAAAAGCTATGGAAAATATAAAGGATTTTCCTTACTATACTCCAAATGCAAATTTTGAAGGTTATTTATATCCAGAAACTTATTATTTATCTAGAAAAACTAGTGAGGATGAAATTGTAAAAGCTATGCTTGGTCAATTTTTAAAAAAATTTCCTCCAGAAAATTATCCTGATAAAAAAATATTTTATGAAAAATTAATTATGGCATCTATAATTGAAAGAGAAGCTCAGTTAAAAGATGAAAAACCATTGATGTCATCTGTATTTTACAATCGTTTAAAAAAAGGTATGAAATTAGGTTCAGATGCTACAGTTAATTATATATATGATTATACAAAGAGAAGAATGTATTACAAAGATTTAAAAATAGATTCTCCATATAATACATATATGTATAAAGGATTACCACCAGGACCAATATCAAATCCAGATTATGATTCTGTTATGGCAGCTTTAAACCCAGCAGTAACAGATTATTTATTTTTTGTTGTTACAAGTACAGGAAAACATACATTTACAAAAAGTTATAAAGAACATTTAGAAGTTCAAAAAAAGTAATTAATTAGGAGAAGTCATGGAAAAAACAATATTAGTAGGTATAAATAGTCAGTTTATACATACAAATTTAGGAATAAGATTTTTAAAAAGTTATGTTGAAAAATATAGTGAATTAACACTAGAAATTTATGAAAGTAATATAAATAGTCAAGTTCAAACAATAATAACTGATTTATTTAATCTAGAAGCAGACCATTATATATTTTCTACATATATTTGGAATAAAGAGTTTGTATTTAGAATAATAAAAGAGTTAAAAAAAATAAAACCAGATGCAAAGATAACTTTGGGAGGACCAGAGGTAACTTACAATGCAGAGGAATCATTAAGAGAAAACTCTTCAATAGATTATGTTTTAATTGGTGAAGGTGAAAAGGTATTATTAAACTTTTTAACAAAGAAAAAAGAAGAGCAAAGAGGAGTAGCTTTTTTAAGAAATGGAGAGTTTAAGTATTTAGGTGATGAGTTTCCGATAGAGAATTTAGATTCAATACCTTTTCCTTATACAGAAGAAGAATTAAAAGAGAATATCAAAATTCTTTATTATGAATCAAGCAGAGGTTGCCCATTTAGTTGTTCTTATTGCTTATCTTCAATAGATAAAGGAGTTAGATATTGGTCATTAGATAGAGTTAAAGAAGATTTGAAAAAGTTTATAGATTCTGGTATAGAACTTGTAAAATTTGTAGATAGAACATATAACCTAAGAAAAGATAGATATTTAGGTATTTGGCAATATTTATTAGATAATTATAAAGAAGGGGTTACGTTTCATTTTGAAATAAATGCAAATATATTTGATGAAGAAGTTATTGAATTCTTGAAAAAAGTACCAGAGCATTATTTTCAATTTGAGATAGGCGTTCAGAGTATAAATAAAGAAACAATGAACAGTATAAATAGAAGAAATTTATTAGAAAGATTGAGAAATAATATAAAAGCAATTTCAAAAAATATACATCTTCATGTTGATTTAATAGCAGGATTACCTCACGATACTTATGAAACATTCAAAGATTCATTTGATTATGTTTATGAACTAGATTCTGAAATGATTCAGCTAGGATTTTTAAAGATATTAAATGGTACAAGAATTTCAAAAGAGATAGAGGAATATGATTATAAATACATTGAATTTCCACCTTATGAAATTTTATCAAATTGCTTTATCAGTTACAAAGAACTAGTAAAGCTTAAAAACTTTGAAAAAATGTTAGATTATTATTATAACTCTGAAAAATTTAAAAATTCAGTTAATTATATTATTAACACGAATTATAGTAGACCTTTTGATTTCTTTGAGGATATAGCTGATTATTATGAAAAAAATAATTTATTAAATGTTGGCCATAAAGTTATTTCGATATTTAATCATTTAGTTAAGTTTTATGAAAAAAAGAATTTTAAACAAAAAGATATTTTTATAGAATATTTAAAATTAGATTATTTACTTTTAGGTAAACCAGGTTCATATCCTGAGTGGTTTATTTCAGAAAAAAATAAAGACAAATATAATGAAATTGTAATACAGAAAAACTTTACTTCAACAAGAGAAGCATACAAAAAAACAGAGTTTGAAAAATTCAAATATGATGTTTTAAACAATAAAGTTGGAGCTATTGAAATATTCTTTAATTACTCAAATAGAAAAACTATATTGGAGATTTTCTAATAAAATAAGAGGGAAAAGAGTTTGAAAAACATTCTCTATATGGTATAATTCTATAAAATACTGTTATAAAGGATAAAATTATGTTAAAGAAAATTTATAAAAAAATAAAGGATGAAAAATTAATAGAAAATGGTGATAAATTAGTTCTTGGTTTTTCAGGAGGACCAGATTCAGTATTTTTATTAGAAGTTTTAAACAATCTGAAAAAAGAATTAAACTTTGAGTTTGTATTAGTTCACATAAATCATCTATTAAGAGGAAAAAACTCTGATGGAGATGAAGATTTTGCAATAGAATGTGGAAAAAATTTAAAAGTACCTGTTTTTACTAAAAAAATATCAATAGAAAAAATAGCAAAAGAAAATGGGATAGGTTTAGAAGAAGCTGGAAGAGAGATTAGATATAACTTTTTTTCAGAGATACTAAAAAAAACTTCTAGCAATAAAATAGCTATTGCTCATAATTTAGATGATCAAATAGAAAATTTTTTATTCAGGCTTATTAGAGGTACATCTTTAGAAGGTTTAGAAGGAATACAAAATAGAGATAATATAATTAGACCTATAAATGAAACTTATAAAAGTGAGATTTTAAAATATTTAGATGAAAATAAAATATTATATAGAATTGATGAAACAAATTTTGAAAATGAATTTACGAGAAACAGTATTAGATTAGATTTAATTCCAAGTATAGAAAAAAGATACAATAGTTCTTTTAAAGAAAAAATACATAATTTAATATCAGAAATAAAAGAAGTTAATAAAATAGTGAAAATAGATTTATCTCAATATAAATCTTTTGAAAATGGAAAAGATAGCTTAGATATAGATTTAATAAAATCAGAAACCCAATATATACAAGGAAAAATAATAAATGAATATTTTAAAGAGTTCTCTTTAGAATCATCTAGAGAAAAGATAAAAAACACCTTAAAATTACTCTATACATCTGGAAGTAAAAAAATACATTTAGAAAATAATTATATTTTAAAAAAAGAATATAAAAATATTTGGATAGAAAAGGAAATCTTAGATAATACCGAAAATATAAGAGAGAGTATTATAGAAAAAATTCCATTTAAAATCAAAATAAACAATTATATTTTAGAAGCAATAGAGGACAATAAAAGTATTGGTAACAATGAATTTTTAACAAATTTAAAAATAGGTGATAGAATAGAAATTAGAAAAAGAAAGGATGGAGATAAAATAAAACCTTTGGGAATGCAATCTTATAAAAAAATAAAAGATATATTTATAAATGAGAAAATTCCAAAGGATTCTAGAGATGAAATACCATTGGTAGTAAAAGATAATGAAATTGTTTGGATTTCAGGATTAAAAAAGAGTGAAGTTTTTAAGTGTGAAAAAGATAAAAAAGGAATCAAGCTAATCATAAGGAGGCAGGATGAAGAATAGAGAAGATAATGAAAAGATGGCATTGTATAACTTCATTGAAGAAGAGCCAAAAAAACATAAAAACAGCGATGAAAATGATGAAGCTAACAAAGATAATGAAGAGGAAAATTTAGAAGAAAGAAAAAGAAAAATTAAAGAAAAATTAAAAGAGGGTATAAATAAAGGCAAAGAGGACAAAGAATCAGGAGAACCTAGAGAGTTAGGAGGTAAATTTAACTTAAAAGGATTTGTAATGTTATTATTCATAGTAACTATAATTTTATCTTTACCTACAATGTTCTCAAAATCAGATACAACAAATATTCAAACAGTAAGTTATTCTGATTTTATAAAAGATTTAAAAGAGGATAAGCTTGTAAGAGTTGATGAAAGAGAAGGATATATTTATGGATACACTTCTGATAAAGATGCAAAAGCTTTAAAAGCTAGAATGATAACAGATAGAATTGGAGGAGATTCTCAATTAATAACTTTAATTGAGAATAAATCAATTCAAGTAGAATCATTACCACCACAAGAGTTACCATTTTTATTAAATATGTTAGCATCTTGGTTCCCAATGTTATTATTAATTGGTGTTTGGATATTTATGCTTAACAAAATGAATAAAGGTGGAGGGGGAGGACCTCAAGTTTTCAATATGGGTAAATCTAAAGCAAAAGAAAATGGAGAAAATGTATCTCAAGTTACATTTGCAGATGTTGCAGGAATAGATGAAGCTAAAGTTGAATTGGAAGAGGTTGTTCAATTCTTAAAAGAGCCTGATAAATTTAAAAGTTTAGGAGCTAAAATACCTAAGGGAGTTCTTCTTTTAGGATCACCAGGAACAGGAAAAACACTTTTAGCAAAAGCTGTAGCAGGAGAAGCTGGAGTTCCATTCTTCAGTATGTCAGGATCAGAGTTCGTAGAGATGTTTGTTGGAGTTGGAGCTTCAAGAGTAAGAGATTTATTCTCAAAAGCAAGAAAAAATTCTCCTTGCATAATTTTTATAGATGAGATAGATGCTGTTGGTAGAAAAAGAGGAAGTGGTCAAGGCGGTGGAAACGATGAAAGAGAGCAAACGTTAAACCAACTTTTAGTTGAAATGGATGGATTTGGTACTGAAGAAACAATTATTGTTTTAGCAGCAACAAACAGACCTGAAATTTTAGATAAAGCTTTAATGAGACCAGGAAGATTTGATAGACAAGTTGTTGTAGATA
>JBOFLW010000181.1:0-3794 GCA_051658065.1 Cetobacterium sp. | reverse complement strand
GGAACTCCACTAGTTAAAATTTCGTCTTCACTAATAAAAATAGAACCTTTTGACCCTAAAGATATTAAAACATTTTGAGCACCTAGTTTTTGTAGTTTTTTACCAGCTTCAATTAATTCATCTGTTGTTTTAAAATCAGAATTAAAGAATTCATTTATCTCATCTTGATTAGGTTTTATTAAGAAAACACCTTTTTTAAGAGCTTCTTCAAAAGGTAATCCTCTTGTATCAAGAATAACTTTAACTCCCGAAGGTAAAATATCAATAATATCCCCATATATAGTTTTAGAAACAGAAGCAGGAACACTGCCAGAAAGAGCTAGAATATCTCCTGAATTTAGGTTATTTTTCAAGAAACAGAAAAGTTCTTCGATATTTAACTCAGAAATATGAGGAGAAGTACCTGCGATTTCAGTTTCAAGTCCAGAGTTATTAATTTTAATATTAATACGAGTATCCTCTTTAATATTTAAAAAATTAGTTTTTAAATTATCTTCTTTAAGAGAAGATTTGATGAAATCTCCAGTAAATCCTCCAATAAAACCTAAACAGATAGATTCTGTGTTAAAATTTTTCAAAACTTTAGAAACGTTAATACCTTTTCCACCAGGTAGTTTGTATGTTTCTTTTGGATTGTTTAAGCTACCTTCTGAGAATGATTCAAAAGCTAAGAAATAATCTATAGCAGGATTTAAAGTTAATGTATATATCATTTTGCTACCTCCACTTTTATTTTGTTTTTATAAATTTCAGGTAAAGATTTATCTGTAATCAATAACCCCTTGTCTAAAGGTGAAAAAATTGTAAAACTATTTTTATTAATTTTACTATTGTCACATAGGAAAAAAATATTTTGACACCTGCTAATTGCTTCGGCTTTAACCATAGCTTCTTCAAAATCAGGAGTACTATAACCATCTAAATTTAAAGCGTTAACACCTATGAAAACTGAATGAAAATTAAAAGTTTTTAAATATTGAACAGCAGAAAAACCAACAGTGCAACTAGTTTTTGATTTTATTTTTCCACCAATTAAGAAACTTTCAATATTATATTTTTCTAATTCGTTTATTAAATTTAGTCCGTTTGTTACAACCTTAACATTTAAATGTTTTAAATGTTTAATCATGCATAAGGTAGTAGTTCCAGCATCTAAAAAAATAGATGAATCATTTTTTATAAATGTAGCTGCGAATTTAGCAATGACTTCTTTTTCAGATGTGTTAATATTTTCTCTAAGTTTAATATTTAAATCTCTATGACCATCTAAACCATTGATTTGAATAGCTCCACCATGAACTCTTCTTAACAGATTTTTCTTTTCAAGTTGAGCTAAGTCTCTTCGAGCAGTTGCTTCAGATATATTTAAAAAATTGACAATTTCATTAATTTTTATGACTTCTTTTTCTTTTAAAAGTTCTAAAATAGAATTTTCTCTCTCTATATTTAACATAAACATCACTTCCTTTACAAAATAGATATTATCATAACTAAAAATAAAAATCAATCATTTTATTTCAAAAACAATCAAAAACAATCAAAAATAGAAATTATTGAAGAAAAGAGTTAAAATAGAAAGAAAATATCGTTAAGGAGTTTCTATGAAAAAAATAGATTTTACAGAAAAAATAATAGGAAAAGAAAAATATTTTAACTCTTCAGTTGTAGCTCTAGTTGTAGAAAAATATGATAATAATTATTTCTTATTTCAAAAAAGAGCAAAAGGAATTAGGCAAGCAGGAGATATATCTTTTCCAGGTGGTAAAGTTGAAAAAGATGAAACAAGTTTAGATGCTGCAATAAGAGAGTGCTCAGAAGAGATTGGAATAAAGAAAATAGATGTAAAAGGAAAAATAGGAACTTTAGTTATACCTTCAGGAGTTATGGTTGAAGCTTTTTTAGGAGTTGTGGATGAAGAGGAATTTCAAAATTTAAAAATGAATGAAGATGAAGTTGAAGAGTGCTTTTTAGTGCCAGTAGATTTTTTTAAAAACAATAAACCAAGAATAGAAAAGCTGGAAATAGAAACAAAACCATATTATGAAGAGAATGGAATTAAGTATATATTTCCAGCAGAAGAGTTAAATCTTCCTAAAATATATCACTCACCTTGGAAAAGTTCGCCAAGAGAGGTACTATTATATATTTATGAAGATAAAGTTATTTGGGGATTGACTGCTGAGATTGCCAAAGCAGCATGCGAATATTTGTAGCAAATTTTCACAGATTATTGAGCAATATCTTCTTTTATGGTTTGAAGTTTACTAGTTATATCATCAATATATTGTATAAAAATATTTTGAGATTCAACTAAAATATCATTTTTAGATATGCTATAAACAATATATGCTTTGTTATTTTCAGTCCAAGAATCTTTTTGGTCAGCTTTTTGTAAAAGTTGATTTGCAGTATAATCAATCAAATCAGATAATGCAGGGGAAAGTATTTTTTTTGTATAAGGATCAGCAGGAATTAAAAATGATTTAAAAATAATATTTTCCTCAGCTAAAATCTTAACCTTTAATTTATCTTTTGCATCTCTAGATGCTTTTCCATTTGCAACCAAAGTACCACTACCAGCAATTTTAGCAGATCCAACAGCAATAATTTCATTTTCAGAATCAACTAAAACACTATTTCTAGTTGTAGCTGTAGAATCATCTTCTGAATTTAAGTTAGAAATAGAAGAAACAGTGCAACCAGTAAATAAAAAAATAAAAATTA
Source organism: Cetobacterium sp. (assembly GCA_051658065.1). Taxonomy (GTDB): domain Bacteria; phylum Fusobacteriota; class Fusobacteriia; order Fusobacteriales; family Fusobacteriaceae; genus Cetobacterium_A. The sequence goes on along the minus strand of JBOFLW010000181.1, from coordinate 1,070 downwards.
TAATTATAAATTTTTTAAACATTTACTCACCTCAAGTTTTGTAGTAATTTTAGATACTGGGTATAAAACCTAAAAAATTAGAATCTTGTAAAATTTTATGATCAGAATCATTGTAAAAAGAAAAATTAATAAAAATATTATCTCTAATTTTAACAAAATCTATTGATTTAGCTTTATCAGAAATAGTAACTATAATATCGTTATTTTTGATTAAAATATTTTTGTAAGATGAAAATAAATAAAGTGTTTCATTATTTATTATGATTTTATTGATAAAACTCCAATTCTTAGCTCTAATAAACTCTATTATTTCTGAACTGATTGGTGAAAGTATGTATTTTATAGAGTTAGAATCAAAAGAGTTAAAATTTTCTATAAAAATAGGATTTACATGTTCTCCAAATAATTTTTTTAAACCGATTAAAGAGTTTGAATTATCTAATATAGCAATATCTAAAATTCCTTCTAGCTTTCTACAAAAAGATATGATTTCAGTATAAAAATAACCGATATCTTGTGGAGATATTTCTGATAAATTACTTAATTTTTTATATATTGCGACCTCTCTTTCGGGAACATAGATTCGACTATTATCTTTAGATTTAGTAAGACCAACTTCATGTACAACTTTCATTCTTCTTAAAATTAATTCTATAATTTTGTTATCGATAGAATCAATTTCGTTTCTTAAATTTGATATATCACGTGTAATTTTAATCCCTCATTTCATGAACATTATTAATACATATTCTATAATATAAAGGTATCAAAATCAAATAAATATTGAAATAAAGTCAAAAATCTTATAGAATGAGATGTTGAAAAATTTAAAAAAAATGAATTTTCAGGAGGAAAATTATGAAGTTTTTTTCTTTGAATAAAAAAAAGTATGCGACTTTAACTGTTAAAGAAAATAAATCAGAAAATAATATAGTTGAAGAAAGAGAAGAAAAGATAATAAAGAAAACAAAAATAACAAGTCTTTGGGAGAAATGCCCAGAGTGTAATGAGATTGTTTATAAAAATGATATTGAACAAAATTTACAAAAATGTCCACATTGTGACTATTA
>JBOFLW010000180.1:0-4104 GCA_051658065.1 Cetobacterium sp. | reverse complement strand
TACAGCTGCCCAGTCCCCGATTGTTTTTTCAGTTATAATAACTCTCATTAAAATCACTCCCTTGATTTAATTATATCTACTATAACTAAATTACCATTTATTTTTATAAATGTCAATCTTTTTAGAATTTTTTTTTCTATTTTTTTAAAAATTAATGAATTTTATTTACATTTTGAATTTTTTAACACTCTCTACAGCACTTCCAATTAATTTTTCAGCTTTCTCTCTATCCATCTGAATTAGCTTTATATATAGAATATCTATAACTGTTAATTGAGCCATTCTAGCTGAAAGAGATGTTGATCTTAAATTGCTTTTTTCAACTATTGTACTAAGAGATATATCTCCAATATCTTTTATAGGATTTGTTGCAAATTTAGTTAATGTAATAACTTTAACGGCTTTCTCTTTAAACTCTAAAATTGATTGATATATATCTAAAGTTTGTCCACTATAAGATATAACAAATACAACATCTCCCTCTCCAGCAGTAGATGCATTTGTTAACTGTATATGTTGATCTGTTTCAAAGATAACATTTTTACCTAACTCCCAAAGTTTATACTGAAAATCTCTTGCAACTATTCCAGAGAATCCAGCTCCTAAAATAAATATTCTTTTAGCATCTAGTATAGTTTCAGCTGCTTTTTCAATCTCTTCAAAATTCAATATTTTGTATGTATCTTCTACACTTTTAATATTTTCATAAACAACTTTTTTAGCTAGTACAGCTGTCTCATCATCAAATTTAATTTCATCATATATTATATGAACATCACTCTGATTATTTTGCATAGCTAAATCTCCAGCCAAAGCTATTTTAAATTCTGGGAATCCTTTAAATCCTAACTTTTTAGCAAATCTAACAACAGAAGCTTGACTGACATCACACTTCACCGCTAAATCATACGTATTCAATACTTTAATCTCATTTGGATTTTCTAATAAAAAAGCTGATATCTTTCTTTCGTTTTTAGTAAAGCTTTCCTGAAATTCTTTTAATTTTATAAGTGTCCCACCCATTGTATTCCTCCATATGTTAATTTATTTTGTTTTGTTTTATTTTTAATGTTTTTTCAATTTCATTAAGCACTTTTCTTTTATTCAAACTCCATAGAGGCTCAATAACCTCATCTTTTTTTCCATCTCCAGTAACTCTATGTACAACCATTTTATCTGGTAAAGTTTGTAAAATATCAGTAACAATATCAACATATTCATCTAATGAGAATATATTGAATTTAGTTTCAGAAAATACTTTTGCTAATTTTGTTCCTTTTATTATATGGAGAGAGTGTATCTTTATCCCCCATGCTCCTGATTCTACTATTAAATTAGCTGTTTTTAAAATCTCATCTTTAGTTTCATGAGGTAAACCTACAATCATATGTGTTACGAATTTAATATTTTTCTCTTTTAATCTTCTAGCTGAATCTATATATATATCTAAATCATAACCTCTATTTATAAACTTTGCAACTTTATCATCTGCTGTTTGCAATCCTAATTCTATCCATAGAAAATGTTTTTGATTTATTCTATCTAATAAATTTATTACATCTTCTTGTAAACAATCAGGTCTAGTACCTATAGCCAATCCTAAAACTTTGGGATGGTTTAAAGCTTCAGAATATATCTTTTCTAAATAATCTACATCACCATAAGTGTTTGTGAAATTTTGAAAATATGCAATTACTTTTTGATCCTTAATTTTATCCTTTAAAAACTCTAACTGTTCATCAATTTGTTCAGTTATTGTTTTTCTTTTGTTTCCTGCAAATTCACCACTTCCAGAATCACTACAGAATATACAACCTCCATGAGCAACTTTACCATCTCGATTAGGACATGTAAAACCTCCATCTAGTGAAACTTTAAAAACTTTATGATTAAATTCATCTTTAAAAAAATCATTTAAAGAATAAAACCTTCTATTATTATATTTTACCATTATTCATATCCTTTTCTTTTTCCTTTTCAGCTCTCTCTAATTTAGAATAGATGCATCCACAATAATCTTGTCTATATAGGTCATGCTCTTTAGAAAGATTGACACTTCTTAAATATCTACTTTTTTTCTTAAAATCTCCCCTTAAAAATTTAACATCATATTTTTTTTCTAATTCAATACCTATCTCATTAATCCAAGCAGAATTTTTAAGAGGGCTAATACTTAAAACAGTCGTAAAATAATCATAATTTAACTCTTTAGCTTTCTTAGCAGTAGCTTCCATTCTAAGCTTATAACACTCAAAACATCTAGCTCCACCCTCTTTTTCTTTTTCAAGCCCTGATATTTTTTCTATAAAATCTTTTCTAGGACTATATTCACCTTCTAATATCTCCATTTTGAAATCCATAGATTTATTAAAAGTATGTTGTTCTTCTAATCTTGTTATATACTCCTCTTTTTCTGTTATATTTGGATTGTAAAAATAGATGTCTATTTTTATATATTGTTTCAAATACTCTAATATAGCACAACTACAAGGGGCACAACAAGAGTGTATTAATAATTTTTTATTGCTATCTAGTCCAATCTTATCCAATTCTTTTTGCATTTCTAATTCATAATTAATCTTCATCTATCATTCCTTTTTTCATTTATATCATAATTATATCATATTATGTAGTGTTTTTTTTATGTTTCTGATATAATTAATTTAATTATAAATTTGGAGGGATAAAATGAATAATAAAATTTTTGTTATGTTAACTAATGGTTTTGAATTAATCGAAGCAACTGCACCAATTGATATTTTAAGAAGAGCTGGTTTAAATGTAGTTACTGTTTCTACTTTAGAAAATACATTAGAAGTCGAATCAGCACAAAAAGTTAAAGTTTTAGCAGATGTTAATATTTCTGATATAAATAGTGGAGAGGGACAAATGGTTGTTATACCTGGTGGATTCCCAGGTTATGTAAACCTTAGAACAGATTCTAAAGTTATTGAAATTGTAAAAGAGTATTTACAAGATTCAACTAAATTTGTTGGAGCTATTTGTGGAGGACCTACAATTTTAGGTGTTAATGGATTAGTTGAAGATTATAAATTCACTTGTCACTCATCTGTAAAAGAAGAGATGAACAGTTCTAACTATTTAAATGAAGATTTTGTTATAGATAGAAATTTAATCACATCTCCTGGAGCTGGTAAATCAGTTCACTTTGGATTTGCTTTAGCTAGTATTTTTGTAGATAAAGAAACTATCGAGAAAGTTAAAAAAGGTATGGAATTATAGAAAATTAAAAGGACTAGAAAACTAGTCCTTTTTTATATCTTATTTTTCATCCTCAGCTTCATAATCAAAAAAGCCTTCATAAATCTCTTCCTCTTCATTAACTACAAGGAAATCAATCTCTTCTTTACAATTTTCTAATTTAAGATTTTCTGGTAACTCATTCTCAGTTAAGAAGTTAAAGTTTTCATCTTCTAAAGTTGCTAAGAATAGATGTGGTAAGAATCTATCAAATTCACTAACGTAAGTTGTGGCACCAAAAGGTTGTCCTTGCTTTGAATTCTTATTTAACTCTCTTGAATACTTTGTATGATTTGAACAATCATGAACAACTAGTGGCCATTTTTCTTCAGAAGCTTGTTTCATAAGTTTAAATGTAATCTCTCTTGACCAAAGTGGAGATATATAACCTCTTCTAGCCATATACATTCTCTCTCCAACATAGTTATTAATATTATCCTCTCCAAAATGTAATTCAGCACAATTTATAAAATCTATTCCTGTAGCTATTATAGCATCTTTCTTTTTAGAGAACTCTTCATAAAATTCAGGAGTCATAGGAGTTTCTATTCCAACCATCGGAATATATTCTTTTGCCATAGCCATACTTTCAATTACTTTATCACTACATTTTACAGCACCAAGATTAAATCTTAACTCATTTAATCCAGCAGCCCCTAATTTTTCTAAATTTTCTCTAGTGCAAAGAGAACCATTTGTATACATATGTTGGTATATTCCAGCGTCACTAAGTTTTTTTATAATTCCATAATATTTTTCAATATCTAAGAATGGCTCTAAGTAAACATAAGCAATTCCACTTGGTTTTTTCTGTATTGATAATAATAGGTCTATATCCTCTTC
>JBOFLW010000179.1:0-1022 GCA_051658065.1 Cetobacterium sp. | reverse complement strand
GTAGATAAGGCCGGCGTGTCCCGAATCTTCACATCTTCTCCTTGGAGATTTAGATCTGTTAGGATCTGCTCGATCAATTGCGGCTGTGTCAGATGATACCCTCCCTCTGGGGTTTCCATGATATTTACACCAAGAAAATCTTCTAGGCCATTTTCTTCCTCCGTAATGTCCAGTCCAGCCTCCGCGATCTGCCTGATGATGTCATCCAATTCTTCTTCATCTGGTCCCGCAAGTATCGAGTCGTCCGTGTAAAGTACGTACATCGCTTTCCCTTTGTAGAACAGACACTCGTCAACTTCACTCTGTTTGAAGCCCACATTTTGGATTAATTTTCGCACTAAGTGCTGATTCCAAACCCGTCCTGCCTGCTTCTGTCCGTACAGATTCTTCTCTACCTTGAGGACATATTCGACATCTGACTCGACCTTTATTCCTTTTGGGATCTTCATATACAGTTCTCTTTCTGCCGGTGCTTGCGGGAAGGCCAGTACATAATCGAGCTGCCTTGTTTTCCACTTATTCTTGAGTACCATAGCGAGCAACAAACGAATCGTTTCCCATGAGGCCACCGGGGCGTAGGTTTGATCATAGTGAATTCCTTCAACCTGTCGAGAACCATCGAAAGCCAGCCGAGCCTTCCACTTATAGACTTCTCTCGTCTTCACTCGTCGCTTTCTTTTCATTGCCCATACTGCAGGAAAAACAGTTGTTCCAGTAGGGATTCGTGTAAGTTCGACAAACGATAGGATCTGGTTGCTTAGCATTCCTGCGAATTCCTCATGAACAGCTCTCAGAAAATCCCTCGCATCCGGCTGTTTCATTGCCTGATGATAATACATCGTATCCGGATCCCCTGTAGCTGAGAGTACCTCCAAGTCCTGCAGCCGCGGATTCCGATGTTCGTGCATGGCCCCGAAACTGAAAATTTCGCCTGGTACCTTTTCACCCATAACCGTTTCTTTTCTCAGCATCTCTTTTTCCTGCATTGACTGAAACGTGGGTTGCGTGCGTATTCCTTTGTT
>JBOFLW010000178.1:0-1785 GCA_051658065.1 Cetobacterium sp. | reverse complement strand
ATATCCCATTCGTAATTTTATTATTTCCTAACAAAAAAGCTATTCCTACATCACTTGATAGATTTCCATGCCCTATTGAACCTTTTACTAAATATTCATTGTAAAAATATTCATTTTTTGAATTTGTGTAAACTTTATCAAAACGCCCTGAGAAAACCTCTTCCTCTGTAAGGGAGAGGTTTTCTCAGGGCAATCTTTTTAGTTTTCAGTGCCTTGTGATATTTCTTTCAAATCTTCTAAAATTTCCTCTACAACCAATGTAAAATATGATATAATAATACATCATAATTTCAATTTTGAGGAGGTGTAAACTATGAAAAAATATAATTTAGCTTTTAGATTTAGAATATATCCTAACAAAGAACAATCTAATATTATCAATGCAACTTTTGGATGTACTAGACTCGTATACAATAAGTTTTTAGCTCAGAGAAAAGAACTCTATGAATCCCAAAAGAAATCAGTAACTTATAATACTCAAGCGAAAGAATTGCCTAATCTTAAAAATGAATTACTGTTTTTAAAAGAGGTAGACTCTATTGCATTGCAACAATCTCTTAAAAACTTAGATACTGCATATAACAACTTTTTTCAGAAAAGAGCTGATTTTCCGAAATTCAAATCTAAAAAATCTAGTAGAAAATCATATAACACTGTTTCTACAAATGGAAATATTAGAATTGAGGGTAATTCTATAAAACTTCCTAAATTAGGATTAGTTAAAATTAAATTTCATAGAGCGATACCTCAAAATTATATAATCAAATCTGCCACTATTAGTAGAGAGCCTAATGGGGCTTTTTACGTTTCTGTACTTACAGAATTTTTAGCGGATATAGTTCCTGTACCTAGCGATAACAATATTGTTGGGCTTGATTTTTCTATGAAAGAATTGTTCGTTAGCTCTGAGAACCAAAGAGCTGATTATCCTAGATTTTTCAGAAAATTAGAAACTAAACTCGCTAAAGCTTCGAGAGAGCTATCTCGTAAAGTTAAATTCTCTAGCAATTGGAATAAGGCTAAATTAAAAGTTGCTAAAATTCACCAGTCTATCAAAAACAGTAGAAAAGATTTTCTCCATAAGTTATCAAAAGAACTAGTTACAGAATATAATGCGATTATCATAGAAGACCTCAATATGAGAGGTATGAGTAGGGCATTAAACTTTGGAAAATCTGTTTCTGACAACGGCTGGGGCATGTTCGCACTTATGCTTCAATACAAGGCTATGTTTTGTGGTAAGCAGGTTATAAAAGTGGATAAATGGTTTCCATCTTCAAAAACTTGCTCTATTTGTGGAAACATTAAAACAGAATTAGCATTGTCAGAAAGAGTCTATAGATGTGAAGAGTGTAGCTCTGAGATAGACCGTGACTTAAATGCGAGTATAAATATTCGTGAAGCTGGTAGAACTCTACTAGCTTATTAAGATATATCCAGGAGAGGGACTCTCCGTAGAGCGTGGTCAATATATTTTAGATTGCTAAGATACTTCCCACGAAGCCCTACCCTCTATTAGGGTGGGGTAGTTCACTTTTTCTTCAGGTAACCATGGAATATAAATAAAATTTATTTTAGGATATTGTAACATCAAATTTTCTAAATATTGAAAAGTTATAAAAGAAGCAATAATAATTTCTGAAGTTTGAGCATTATCATTTTTTTATTGTGAAAAAACATGGAGTGATGGTATAATATCAAAAAAAAGCTAGGAGTGGAATGAGTGGATTTTTTAAAAAGTTTAGAAAGAAAAGCTGGAACAGTTATTTACTATAGAGGTGACAG
>JBOFLW010000177.1:0-11844 GCA_051658065.1 Cetobacterium sp. | reverse complement strand
GAAATGGTTTTAGATTTGGATCATCACGAAGATCAAGGAGTTAAAGTAACAACTCATACTTATGATGTTTTAAAAATATCTTTTGAAGAGATAAAAAGAGATTTTAGAGATTTAAGAGAAGCTAGAGAAAAGGTTGAATTTTTTTCGATAGTAGTTGGTGTAATAATACATGATTTGAGCAAGGGAAGCATCAGAAAAGCTGATGAAAAACTTTCGCATTCTCAAATGATGATAAAAAAACCAGAATATATTATAAAAGAAGCTGAAAGAGTTTTATCTGAAATAGAAGAGGTATTAAATTTAAAAATTGAAGAAAAAATAAGAAAAAATATAACTCATATAGTGATATCACATCATGGAAAATGGGGAAAAATACAGCCAAATACAAAAGAAGCTCATATAGTTCATAGAGCAGATATGTATTCAGCTAAATATCATAGAATTAATCCAATTGGAGCAGACAAAATTTTAAGATTAATGAGTGAAGGTATGAATATAGATGATGTAGCTAAAAAGTTTAATTGTACAACTGGAGTTATAAAAGATCGTCTAAAAAGAGCGAAACACGAGTTAAGATTAAAAAATACAAAGCAACTTTTAGGTTACTATAAAAGTAAGAAAAAAATACCTATCGGGGATGATTTCTTCACAAAAAGAGTCAGAGAAACTGAAAAATTAATTAGATCAGTTGATAGATTAGGATTTGAAAATCTTATTTTAGAAAATCCTTTATTAAATTATTTAGAGGATGAAAAGATTTTTGAAAAGGAAGTGCAGTAATGAAAGAAAGAATAGATGTTCTACTAGTAGAAAAAGGATTTTATGAAACTAGAGAAAAAGCAAAAAGAGCTATAATGGCTGGATTGGTTATAGTTAACGATAAAAAGATAGACAAGCCTGGAACATCTATAAGAATAGATGATGAACCAATTATCAGAGTTAAAGGTGATGCTTGTAAGTATGTTAGTCGTGGTGGAATGAAGTTAGAAAAAGCAATAGATGTTTTTAATCTAAATTTAGAAAATAAAATAGTTCTAGATGTAGGTTCATCAACGGGTGGATTTACAGATTGTTCTTTACAAAATGGAGCTACTTTTGTATATGCTGTAGATGTAGGAACAAATCAATTAGATTGGAAATTAAGAAAAGATGAAAGAGTAAAATCATTAGAAAATACTCATATAAAAGATTTAGAACTATCAGATTTAAATAATCAAAAAGTTGATTATATAGTTATGGACGTTTCTTTTATTTCAATAACAAAAGTTATTGAGCACTTAATAAAATTCTTTAAAGATGAAACGAAGTTAATGGCTTTAATAAAACCACAATTTGAAGTAGGAAAAGAGAATATTGAAAAAGGTGGAATTGTAAAAGATAGTAAAAAACACATAATGGCAATAGAAATGGTTATAGAGGAAGCTAAAAAATCAGGGCTTAGACTAAAGGCTTTAGATTTTTCACCAATAACAGGGACAAAAGGAAATGTTGAATATATATCAATATTTGAGTTAGGAGAAGAAGATTCTCATATCAACATTGAATCAGTTGTAAAGCTAGGAAAAAACTTGGGAGGAGCCTTATGATCAAACTGTTAAGAAGCACTGGAGTAGCACTACTTTTATCTGGATTTATGCTTGTAAATTCAGTTTCAGCATATTCTGTAGATAATGGATTTATATCAAATATAAAAGAGCTAAAAGAACTTTCAGATATTATGAATATAATAAAAGAAAATCATGTAGGAGCAGAAAAAGAAGCTACAAACACTACATTGATGCAGGGAGCATTGAAAGGTATGATGGAATCTTTAGATGATCCTCATTCTAACTATTTTACAAAAGAAGAGTTAGAGAGTTTTAAAGAGGATATCGAAGGTAAATATGCAGGTGTAGGAATGGTAATTCAAAAGAAATCAGATGAGCCATTAATAGTAGTTTCTCCAATAGAAGACACACCAGCTTATTTAGCAGGAATAAGAGCTAAAGATAAAATTATAGCTATAGATGGAGAGAGCACTTATAAACTAACAAGTGAACAGAGTGTTAAAAAGCTAAAAGGTGAACCTGGAACTTCAGTAAAACTTACAGTTTATAGAGAAGAAGCAAAAGAAACAAAAGAAGTAGAATTAAAAAGATCACTTATTCAACTTAAATATGTTAAAAGTAAAATGTTAGGTAATGATATAGGATATTTAAGATTAACTCAATTTGGAGAAGATGTTTATAAAGATCTTAGCAAAGAGTTAGAATCACTTCTAAAAAAAGGAGCAAAAGGAATAGTATTTGATTTAAGAAGTAATCCTGGAGGTTCTTTAGGACAAGCTGTTAAAATATCTTCAATGTTTATACCTGAAGGAAGAATTGTAAGTACAAAAGGTAAGGTTGGAGAAGAAGAGATAGCTTATAGAGAAGGTAAATATTTTGGAGATTTCCCTCTAATTATTTTAATAAATGAAGGAAGTGCATCAGCTTCAGAGATTGTTTCAGGAGCGATAAAAGATTATAAAAGAGGTCTTTTAATAGGTGAAAAAAGTTTTGGAAAAGGAAGTGTTCAAACATTATTACCTTTACCAGATGGAGATGGAATAAAAATAACAATAGCTAAATATTATACTCCTAGTGGAGTTTCAATCCACGGAACTGGAATTCAACCAGATATTTTAGTAGAAGAAAAAGATGATTTCCTATTCTTTAATGGGTTCGTTACAAATATAAACGAAGATGAAACTAAAGAAAATAGAAATGAAATTATAAAAGAAGTAAAAGGTGAAGAAGAAGCGAGTAAAATGATATCAAAAGGCGATGTTCAATTGGATAGAGCAGTAGAGGAGATGTCAAAACTTTTACAAAAAAAATAAACATGAAATGAGGTATAAAATGCTTTATATAGTAGCTACACCAATAGGTAATTTAGATGATATAACTTTAAGAGCTATAAAAATATTTCAAGAGGTAGATTTTGTATTTGCAGAAGATACAAGAGTTACAAAAAAGTTATTGAATCATTTAGGAATAGAAAAAGTAGTAAATAGATACGATGAGCATACAAAAATGCATCAAGTTTCTAATATAGCAAATATGCTTGAAAATGGAAATAAAATAGCATTAGTAACAGATGCAGGAACACCATGTATATCAGATCCTGGATTTGAAGTTGTAGATGAAGCTTTAAAAAGAGGAATTAAAGTTATACCTATTCCAGGAGCAAGTGCAATGACAGCAGCAGCTTCAGTTGCAGGAATATCAACAAGAAGATTCTGTTTTGAAGGGTTTTTACCTAAGAAAAAAGGAAGACAAACTCTTTTAAAATCATTAGCTACAGAGGAGAGAGCAATTATAATATTTGAATCTCCACATAGAATAGAAAAAACTTTAAAAGATATAGAAACTTTTATAGGTGTAAGAGAAGTTGTAATAGTTAGAGAGATTACAAAAATATATGAAGAGATATTAAGAGGAACAACTACAGAATTAATGGAAAAACTATCATTAAACCCTATCAAAGGAGAGATAGTTTTATTAATAAAGGGTAATGAAAAATAGAGGTGAGTAAAAATGTCAATGACAAAAATTAACTGGTATCCAGGACATATGAAAAAAACGAAGGACATAATAAAGGAAAATATGCCTTTGATAGATATTGTTCTTGAAATTGTGGATGCAAGAATTCCTTTATCTAGTAAAAATCCAGATATCGCAGGTTTTGCAAAAAATAAAAAAAGAGTAATAGTTATAAATAAAGCTGATTTAGTAACAAAAGAAGAAATTAATTTTTGGAAAAAATTCTTTAAAGAGAATAATTTTGCAGATGAAGTTTTAGAATTATCAGCAGAGACTGGATTTAACATGAAAACACTTTATTCTATAATAGATAAAGTTTCTAAAGAGAAAAAAGAAAAAATGTTAAAAAAAGGATTAAGAAAAATTAATACAAGATTAATGATAGCTGGAATTCCTAACGTAGGAAAATCTAGATTAATAAATAGAATTGTTGGAAAAAGTAGTGCTGGAGTAGGAAATAAACCAGGATTTACTAGAGGAAAACAATGGTTTAGAATCAAAGAGGGTCTAGAATTGCTAGACACTCCTGGAATTTTATGGCCAAAATTTGAAAATCAAGAAGTTGGTTACAACTTAGCCATAACAGGAGCAATAAGAGATGAAATACTTCCAATAGATGAAGTAGCATGTCTATTAATAGAAAAAATGCTTAAAATGGGAAAAAAAGATGTTTTAAAAAATAAATATAAGCTTTTAGAAGAGGATTTCGAACAAGTAACAGGAGCTATAATAGAGTCAATAGCTGTAAGAATGAATATGTTACAAAAAGGTGGAAATCCAAATGTTCAACAAGCTACTTACACAGTGCTTAGAGATTATAGAGCTTGTAAATTAGGTAAGTTTGGTTTAGATATGGATATAGCAGAGCAGATTAAAAACTTATATAAGTAGGAGAGAAAAGATGAGTCATAAATTGGATTTAGATTTAAATTTAGTTGAAAAAATATTAGTTGATTTTTTAAAAGAGGAAGCTAATAAAGTTGGATTTTCTAAAGTAGTATTAGGTTTATCAGGAGGAATAGATTCAGCTTTAGTAGCTTATTTAGCAGCAAAAGCTTTTGGACCTGAAAATGTTTTAGGAATACTAATGCCTTATAAAACTTCTAGTAAAGAAAGTGTAGAACACGCTAAATTAGTAGTAGAGGATTTGGGAATACAATCAAAATTAATAGAGATAACTCCAATGGTTGAACCATATTTTCAAATGAATCCAGATATGGATGGATTAAGAAAAGGTAATAGAATGGCAAGAGAAAGAATGTGCATTCTATTTGATTATTCAGCAAAAGAGAAAGCATTGGTACTAGGAACTTCGAATAAAACTGAGATGCTATTAGGTTATAGTACTCAGTTTGGAGATGCAGCATCAGCGATAAACCCAATAGGAGATTTATATAAAACACAAGTTTGGGCTTTATCAAGACATCTAGGAGTTCCAACAGAATTAATTGATAAAAAGCCAAGTGCTGATTTATGGGAAGGTCAAACAGATGAAAGTGAATTAGGATTTTCTTATAAATTAGCTGATGAAATTTTAATATCATTAATAGATGAGAGAGAAAAGAAAGAAGATATTTTAAATGCTGGATATTCAGAAGAGATAATCGATAAGATAATCTGGAAAATTAAAATATCTCAATATAAAAGAAAATTACCTTTAATAGCAAAAATATCAAATAGAACTTTAGGAAGAGAGTTTAGATATCCAAGAGATTGGGGTGTGTAAACAAAAGGAGGTGTAATTTGAGAGGAGAAGATCAATTAAAAGAAGAGTTGCAAGAATTCCAGAAAGAAAAAGAAAGAATTCGAAATATTGTTGGTCAAATAGGTGGTTCAAGCAGTAAACAAAATAAGATAATAAATACACTTTTGATCATTATAATAGTGGCACTATTAGTTTTAGGAGGTATTTTCAATCGAATAAATCCTAGTTTAGCAGTTCAAGTTGCAATTTTATTTGGAGTTATGAAATTGATATGGATGTATTATGAGTCACAAAAAGCTAGTCATTTTCAATTTTGGATTCTTAATTCTTTAGAGTTTAGAATAAATGAAATTTATAAAAAAGCAAAAAAAATTGAAAAAGATATAGATGCACTAAAAAAAATGGAGGAAGAAACTAAAAATGATAAATAATTTTAAAACTGCAGAAGAGTTAATGAGAGCAAGATATACTGCTTTTGAAACTGGAAATATTGAATTTATAGTAGATACACATCACCCAGAAACTAAAGTAGAAATGGATGTTGAAGAAACGAAAAGATGGGCTTTAGAATCAGAGTGGGTATCTTTGGAAATAATTTCAACTGAAGCTGGAACAGAAAATGATTCTGAAGGAATAGTAGAATTTAAAGTTTTATACAAAGAAAATGGAAAAGATATAATTCATCATGAAAAAAGTAGATTTTTAAAAGTTGATGGAAAATGGTTATACTACGGTTGGTTACCTCTTCAAGGAACAATCGTAAAAGAGGAAAAAATTGGAAGAAATGATCCATGTATTTGTGGGTCAGGAAAAAAATATAAAAAATGTTGTTCTAAATAATAAATTAAAAGGGTATGATGAAAATTCATATCCTTTTTTATTTTCAAAATTAAATAACAGTGTTTTGAAAAAAACAAAAATTTCATAACACTGATATTTAATAAAGATATTGTTTTTGTTCATGTAATGAGATATAATATATAACATACTTTGTAAATATCATAACAAATAGGAGAATAAAATGGGAAGACGACCTGGTTTTAGTAGAGAACAAATTTTAGAATGTGCATATCAAATATTAAATAAACAAAGCTTAAAAGAGGTTACTGCAAGAAATGTAGCAAAACAATTAGGAGCTTCAACAATAGGGATTTATTCAACATTTAAATCTATGGATGAATTAAAAAATGAACTTTCAAAAAAAGCTAAAACAAAACTATTTGAGTATACAAAGCGTGATTATACTGATTTACCATTATTAAATATAGGAATAGGAATATGTCTTTTTGCAAAAGAGGAAAAAGATTTGTTTAGAACAATTTTTTTAAGAGAATGCTTGCCTCGAGAATTTACAGATGAGGTTATGAATGATTTTAAAAATTTAATTTATGATGGATTTAACAAAAATGAAAAATATAGTGAATTTCCTATAGATATAATAGAATGGGTTATAAAAAAAGGTTGGTATTTTTCACATGGATATGCGACTTTAATCTGTACAGGATTTTATATAGATATAGAATTTGAAATTTTTAAAAATGAAATTATAGAAATGGGAGATTTATTGATAAAAAAAGCTCTCGAAATGACAAAGGAGAGAGAAAATGAGAAATAAAAAAATAATTTTATCATCAATAATTTTATCAACAAATTTAATAGCAGGTAGTATTGATTATTTATCTCAACAAGATGCAGAGTATTTGGCACATCCAGCTATGGTAGGTAAAATAGGAGTATCAGGAGCATATTATAATCCAGCAGGGCTTGTTTGGTTGGAAGATGGATTATATGTACAGATAAATAATCAAACTCATTTAAAAAATTATAGCATGGAATATACAAATTCAAAAGGTGAGATGAGCCAATTTAAAAGTGATAAATCTTCATTAGCAGTTCCAAGTATTCAAATTGTAAAAAAACTGGGAGATAATGCTTTTTTCTTAAATGTTGGAGCTATAGCAGGTGGAGGAAGCGTTGCTTATGATGGAGGAATAGCCACTTTTCCAGAAATAGCAGATAAATTTCAACAATTATTAGGAGATAGATTTAATTCAAAGTTTACAACTGGTTCAACAATACATGGTAAATCATACTATGTAGCATTTCAAGGTGGAGTAGCAAGAAAATTTAATAAAGCTTGGAGTGGTGCAATAGGTTTAAGATTAGTTGATGCAGAAAGAAAGTTTAAGGGAGAAGGTAATTTTGAAATTTCTAGTAAAAAATATCAAGAATTGAAAATAAAACCAAAATTTGATATAGATTCAGAAAGAACAGCATTTGGAGTTGCAGGAATATTTGGATTAAATTATCACCCAAATGAAAAATTAAATTTAGCTATTAGATACGAAACAGAAACAAAATTAGATTTTGATAATAAAGAATCTAATTTGAAAAAAGGATTTATAGAATCATCAGGAATTTTAGTAGGAAATACTCTTTATAATATAATTGGAAAAGATCCAGCAATAAAACAATGGATGAGTGAAGGTAGTGGAAAAAGAAATTTACCAGCGGTATTAGCTTTAGGAGGTTCATATAAAGCAACAGATAAAACAACATTGTTAGCTTCTGGAAACTATTACTTTATAAAAGAAGCTGGAGATGATTTAGGTAATTTTGATAACTATGATAATGGTTACGAAGTATCTGTTGGTTTAGATTATGAGTTAAATGAAAAATGGACTTTAATGACAGGATACCAATATACAAATACAGGAGCAAATGAAACAACATATACAGATACTGATTATGTTTTAGATGCAGATATGTATTCAGCAGGAGTTAAATACAAATATAATTCACAGTTAGATTTGATGGCAACATACTCACATATACAGTATAAAACAGATAAAAGTATAAAAGGAATAGAATATAAAAAATGTGTAAATGCATTTGGATTAGGAGCTACTTATAAGTTTTAATATAAAAAGCAGATGAAAATATAAAATGGACCCTATAGGATGGACACGTAAAAAAAGCGAGTCTATCTTGTAGGGTCTTTTTTTTGTATAATAATATTTAAGAGGTGATTTTTATGAGTAAAATAAAATTTACAAAAAACCAAATTGAACAGTTATCTAAAAATAAATATGTTATTAGAGTAAGCGAAAAGGCAATAACATACTCTAATGAGTTTAAAATACATTTTATTGCAGAGTATGAGAAAGGAAAAAGTTCTAGACAAATTTTTGAAGAGGCAAGTTTTGATGTTGATGTCATCGGAATATATCGTGTTGATTGCGCTAGTAATCGTTGGAGAAGTTCATACAATAAGCATGGTATTTTAGGACTTGATGACACTCGAAAGAATAACAGCGGGCGACCTCTTCAGCGCGAGTTGACCAAAGATGAAATCATCTCTAGAAAAAATGCTGAAATTGAATTTCTAAAAGCAGAGGTTGAACTATTAAAAAAGTTAGAGCTGCAAGAAAGGCTGGTGATAAACGGTAAAATTGCAGCTTCGAAAATATTTAAATTAATTGAATCCATTGTTCAAAAACTAGTTGGACAAAATGTGATAAAATATTTATGTTCTTTAGCCGATGTTTCACGTTCTGGATATTATCGATATTTAAATTCAAAAGATATTCAAGAAAGTAGGGAATTAGATGACGAACTCGTTAAAAATGATATATTAAAAGCTTTTAAATTTAAAGGCTATAAGAAAGGGTCTCGTTCAATAAAGATGACGCTTCAGAATACGTTTGGAGTTAATTACAATAGAAAACGTATTCAAAGAATTATGAGAAAATATAGAATAATATGCCCCATTAGAAAAGCTAATCCATATAAACGTATAGCCAAAGCTAATAAAGAGCATAGTGTTGTTCCTAATTTATTAAATAGAGAATTTAAACAAAATATTCCAGGAAAAGTGTTACTAACAGATATAACTTATTTGCCATATTCGAATTCTAATATGGCTTATTTGTCGACCATAAAAGATTCTTCTACTAACGAAATTCTAGCATATAAAGTATCAGATAAAATTACTATAGATATTGCGCTAGACACTATTAAGAATTTAGTATCCAATACTGAAGTAACGCTATCAAAAGATGCCTTTATTCATTCTGATCAAGGGAGTCACTATACAAGTCCAAAGTTTCAAAAGTTACTTAAATCTTTAAATATCGGTCAATCGATGTCAAGACGTGGTAATTGTTGGGATAATGCTCCTCAAGAATCATTTTTTGGGCACATGAAAGATGAAGTTCCATATAGAACTTGTCAAACTTTATCTGAATTAGAAAAGATTATTGAAAACTACATTGATTATTACAATAATTATCGTTGCCAATGGAATCTAAAAAAGCTGACTCCTGTACAATACAAGAATCAGCTTTTAAATATTTAACTTTCTTTTTTAATATGTCCTTGACATAGGGTCCATTTTAATTTATTCATCTGCTTTTCTATCTATTAATAATTATCTTTTAAAGCTCTTTCAATAGTTCTTTGCTGATCTTTTTTAGTTAAAGAATCACGTTTATCATAATTCTTTTTACCTCTAGCAACAGCAATATCAACCTTAACAAAGCCCTTAGATAGATGAACATTTAAAGGAACAACAGTGTATCCTTTTTGTGTTATTTTTTCATGCAACTTTTTAATTTCAGCTTTGTTTAAAAGTAGCTTTCTAACTCTTCTTTCTTCAGGGTTATAAACACTCCCAAAAGACCAAGGAACAACAGTCATTCCCATTATGAAAACCTCACCGTTAATTATTCTAATAAAAGCTTCTTTTATACTAGTTTTACCAGCTTTTATAGATTTAACCTCACTTCCAACAAGTTCAATTCCAGCTTCAAACCTGTCTTCAATAAAATAATCAAAAAAAGCTTTCTTATTATTAGCTAACATCATAATCTAAAATCTCCTTTCTTTTTTTCTCCCTGTATATTCATCGTGAAACTCTGTAGGAATAACTTCAATTTCAAGCATTTGTAAATCAGAACGAACAATTAAAATTTCCATTTTATCACCTAAATGGAACTCTCTATTAGTGTCTAAATCTTTCATAACATAATCAGAATCATTAAATTCATAGAAGTTTTTAGCAGTAGTTACATCCCAGAAACATTCAACGTGTTCTTCTGTTTCAAAGAATATTTTTTTATTATTAAATCCAACTATAGTGGCTTTAAATTCTTCTCCTATTTTATCAAGCATATACTCAACAACTTTAATTTTGATACTTTCATCTTCAATTTTCATAGCTTTTCTTTCTGTTTGAGAGATATGAGCTGTAACATCAGGTAGATAATTTATAAGTGTACCATATTGTTTTTTAGTAGGATATCCATTAATAGCAATATTTAAAATTCGATGTATTAATAAGTCTGCATATCTTCTAATTGGCGAAGTAAAGTGAGTATAATAACTAGATGATAATCCAAAGTGACCTAAATTTTCAACACCATATCTAGCTTGTTTAAGAGACATTAAAATCATCTTATGTACAATCATATTTATTCCTCTAGCTTCAGAATCTTCAATAATAGATTGGAATTTTTTAGGATGAAGATCTTCGAAAGAGTGTAATCTATATCCAAATTTAGAAAGAGTTTCACTTAAAGTTTTAACTCTTTCAGGGTCAGGAGTTTCATGTACTCTATAAACAGAAGGAATCTCTAGCCAGAAAAGTTTTTCAGCAATTGATTCATTTGCCATAATCATGAAATCTTCAATAATTCTTTCAGATTGACCTCTTTCAATAGTTTTTAAATATTTTACTTTTTTATTTTCATCTAAAATAACTTTAACTTCTGGAAGATCAAAATCAATAGAACCTCTATTATATTTAATAGCTCTTATAATATTAGAAAGTTCTAACATAACAGAAATCATATCAACTATATCACTATACTTTTCAGTCATTTCTGGATCTTTTGCAATTATTTTATTTACATTTGTATAAGTCATTCTATGAGCAGTTTTAATAACAGATTTATATGTTTGTATATCAATTGCTCTACCTTGAGAGTCAATTAAAATTTCAACAGAGAAAGTTAATTTATCTTCATGGGGATTTAATGAACATATTCCATTTGAAATCTCCTTAGGGAACATAGGTAGAACTCTATCAACCATATATACAGAGTTTCCTCTTTTTTCAGCTTCTTTATCTAGTTTAGAACCAGTAGGAATATAATGAGAAACGTCTGCAATTGCAACGATAAGTTTATAGAAACCATTTTCTAATTTTTCAACATAAACAGCATCATCTAAATCTTTAGCATCATCACCATCTATTGTTATAATGGGTAGATGTCTTAAATCTTTTCTTTTGTTAATTTCCTCTTGTGATATTGTAACTGGTATTTGACGAGCTTCAGCCAGAACTTCATCTGGGAAATCTTCAGACATCCCTTCTCTTATTATAAGAGCTTTAACCATGTTATTTGTATCAAATGGATTTCCAATTTGCTCGATTATTTTACCTTCAGGTTTTTTCTCATCAGTACCCCAGAACGTAACTTCAACAACAACTAATTCACCATTTTTAGCTTTATTGAAAAAATTTCTTGGAATATAGATATCTCTACCAAATGATTGTGTAGGTCTAACAAAACC